>JAUYQT010000354.1 GCA_030697085.1 Azonexus sp.
CCGCCCGTATCGCCTGTGCCGAAATCAATCAGCGTGGCGGCGTCCTTGGTCAGACGCTCGAACTGGTCATCGAGGACGACGGCAGCTTGCCGGACACAGCTGTCCCGGCTGCCAAAAAGCTGATCGACGAGCATGGCTGCGTCGCAATCATCGGCAATCTGCTGTCCAATTCGCGTATCGCCGTCGCCGTTCTGGTCGCTGAGCCACGGCAGGTTCCGCTGCTCAATTTTTCCTTTTACGAAGGTAGCATCAACAGCCGCTATTTTTTCCATTTTGCCGCGTTGCCCAATCAGCAGATCGACAAGATGATTCCGTTCATGGCCCGTCGCTATGGCCTGAAGATGTTCTTTGCCGGCAATAACTATGAATGGCCGCGTGGGTCGATCGACGCCGCTAAACGTGCGCTCCAGCGGCTCGACGGTTATGTGGCCGGCGAAGAATATCTGCCCATCGGCGCCAGCATGGAGGAGATCGACCAGTTGCTGGAGCAGGTCGCACGCTCAGGTGCCGATGTCTTCGTGCCGTATTTTGCCGGCCTCGACCAGTTGACCCTGCTTACGCGCTTTGCCGAACGAGGCCTCAAGCAGCGGATGGCCGTGGTCATGGGCCATTACGACGAAATGCTGGCCAGCCTGTTGTCACCAGCGGTGCGCGAAGGCCTGTACTCGAGCAACACCTATTTCATGTCGCTGGAGACGGCCGAAAACCGCCAGTACCTGCAGCAGCTCGCCCGCCTGCCGGGTATCACCGGCATCTGGCCGCGCGGCAACGGCGTTCTGACCAACTTTGGCGAAGGTGCCTACCTCTGCGTTCATGCCTTCGCCCGCGCCGTCGAACTGGCCGGCACCGTCGCCGCCGAAGCGCTGGTCGATGCCCTCGAGCGCGTTCGAGTCACCGGCCCGCAAGGCGTCGTCGAGATGGATGCCGCGACACATCACGCCAGCGTCAACAGCTACCTGGCCTGCTGCAACGCCGATGGCGCCTTCGCTATCGTGCAGGATTTCGGCCGCATCCCGCCGCAAATCCCCGAACGCTATCAGGCGCAGAAGCAGGCCGCCCGCCTCCACGAATCGCCTGCCTCGCCGGCCGTTACCGCGCGACTGGCGGCAGAAATGGGTGCCGCCCGCCTGCGCGTCGAAAACGCACAGCACATCCTGTCGATTGCCGACATGGCGATCATCGCCACCGATGCCGGCGGGAACATCACCGAATCCAACCGCAGCACCCAGGCCCTGTTCGGTTACCGGGAGCAGGAACTGCTCGGCATGTCGATTCACCTGTTGCTGCCGCCACACTTCCGCCAGCGTCACGCCGAATTGCTCAATGCCTTTGTCAATGGGCACGAGAGCGAACGGCGGATGGCCGGCCGAAATGAGGTGATCGGCTACCGCAAGGATGGCAGTTTCTTCCCGCTCGAAGCCTCAATCGCCAAGTTCGGCGACGGTGACAACCTGGTGCTGGTCGTCACCCTGCGCGACATCACCGAGCGCAAGCGGGCCGAGGAGGACCTGACCCGCCGTGCCACGCACGACACGCTGACCGGCTTGCCGAACCGTGCCCTGATCCGCGAGCGTCTAACCCACGCACTGCAGCACTCACGGCGCAGCGGCATGAACCTGGCGCTGCTCTTTGTCGATCTCGACGGCTTCAAGCTGATCAACGACACGCACGGCCACGAAGCCGGCGATGAACTGCTGAAAACCGTTGCCAGCCGGTTGATCGAACAGGTGCGCCCGGGCGACACCGTGGCGCGACTGGCCGGCGACGAATTCGTCGTTCTCTGCGAGCAGGTCGAGCAGCCGATCAGCATGTCGGTGCTGGCCGCCCGGATCAACGATGTGCTGCGCCAACCCGTAGTCTTTCAGGGCGCCGATCTGTTCGTCACCGGCAGTATTGGCGTCGCCATTGGCAATGGCAGCACCCATTCGGCCGATGACCTG
>JAUYQT010000526.1 GCA_030697085.1 Azonexus sp.
GCGCTCTTGACCAGTTCGTCGACGTTGTTCGCGTCGTCCGGGTAAATGCCGATGCCGATGCTGGCCGAGACCCGCAATTCGTGGCCGCCGAAATCACAAGGCCGGGCCAGGGCTTCGACCAGATTGCCGGCCACGCCGCCTGCGTTTTCCGGGCTGGCCAGATAACGCAGGACAATCAGAAATTCATCGCCAGCCAGACGGGCAGCCAGATCGCTTTCGCGAATGCCGGCCTGCAGACGCCGGGCGGTTTCTTGCAGCACGTAGTCGCCGGCTTCGTGGCCGTAGGCGTCATTGATCGCCTTAAAACCATCGAGGTCCACAAAGAGCAAGGCGATCACTTCGCGGCAACGTCGGGCGTCGGCAATCATCTGTTCCAGCCGGTGGTTGAGCAGGCGGCGATTGGCCAGCCCGGTCAGGGCATCGTAGTTGGCCTGGCGCCAGATGCTGGCTTCGGCCGCCTTGCGCTGCGTAATGTCGGCGAAATTGACCACAGCGCCGGCCGGCCCGTCGCCGTCGATCGGATCGAGGCGAATTTCGACATGGAAGGTTGTGCCGTCGGCCCGCGCGAAAATACAGTCGTCGCTGTGCAGGCGCTGACCCAGCCGCAAGGCATCGTGCAGCCCCTGCTCGCGGTTGCCCTCCGGCGTGATCAGATCGAGGATCAGCCGGCCGATCAGGGCATCGGCCTGGTCCAGCCCGAGCAGACGCTGGGCCACCGGATTGATGAAGGTGCATTCGCCATTGGCAGCCAGACCGAAAATGCCGTTGCCCGACGCATCTATCAGCAGCCGCAAGCGGGCTTCGGCCTGCCGGCGCTCAGCCACTTCGCGGCGCAATTCGCCGGTGCGCAGTTCAACCAGCGCCTCCTGCTCGTCCTTGGCCCGACCCAGTGCCAGCACCTGCTGCCGCGAGCGGACCAGTGCAAACAGCGTCAGCGCCGCCACCAAGGCCCAGCCGACCAGATGCACCAGGATGGAGTTGTGCTTCTGCTGGGCGAGCGGTTCGGCGAACGGCGCGGTATCCAGCGTCACGCTGATGCCGCCGCGAATGTCGCCAACCTTGTAACCCTGCTTGGCATGGCAGTCGAGACAGGCTTGGCGGGTAACCAGCGGCGCCATGTAACGAGCGAAGGTCTTGCCCTGCACGTCGATCAATTCAGCTCGCTCCTTAACCCCGCGTTCGAAATCCCGCAGCGCGGCGGTTTCCCACGGATCGGCCAGATTGCCCGGGTTGATCGGCTTGAGGCTGGTCATATGGACCTGAACACCAGTCAGTTCGCGGACGGCAGCCGTTACCTGACGCGTCATGTAGGCCGGATTGAGTAGCGTCAGGCGCACCCCGTCGCGAGTTTCGACATCGCGGTCGGGAACATCGAGATAGGGATTGGATGGGGTCTCCTCAGTCAGCTTGGCGTAGACGCCGCCATGCCGGGCATTCCACAGGCGCATGGCGTCCATCATGAGAAAAACTTCGCGGCCCTGGCTGGTACTCAATTCAAGAACCTGACGCTGGATCACGAACAGGTTCCAAGCCAGCGAGGCAACGACGATGGCGCTCCACATGGCCAGCGGGACAAGCCAGTAACGGCGATCGAGGAGGAATCTGTTCATATAAGTGCTATCGGGGAGATCGACTAGGCAGCAGCTAAGCAGAAAGTCATAACAAAAGCAAACAGTTCCGGTGATTTTGCTGTTTTTGGGAATACCAAGCCAGCGCTTCGAAAATCGGATGGGATGGAAAATAGGGGGGCCATGGAAAAAAGCCCTCACCAGTTATCCGCTAGCCGCTAGCCGCTACGTTAAGTTATTGATGGCTTTTCGCTAATCCAGTAACGGCGGGGCTTCGAGGTGCTTTTACTCAAGAAGAAATTTTTCAGCGTAAAAAGAGCCGCAAGTCCTTGAGGGGTACGGCTCTTCAATACCTCATCAACAACTAATCGTAGAGGCTGGTAGCTACTCGGTGAGGACTTTTGCTGCGGTCGACGCCCAGATTTAGCTAAAAAACACAAAAATGAGCCAAGCAAGCTTAACAAGCTTTTCCGTGACATTCCAAAGAAATTGGCTGACTCGAGCGGCTCTTTTGGAAGTCGCTTCTTGATATTTTTGATGTTTTTAGTGGTTTGCTACGAGCAAATTTTTATCACTAATAAAGCCAGATTCTTTGATTTTCCCTGCTCGGATAGCCAGCCGCCGCTGAAGATTGCCTTGTGGCGCGTCTAGTGTCCGGGCAGGGGCGACGACTAGCCGCCAGCGACAAAAGTATCGGGCATCTGCAGGGCAATGATTTCGCCGCTTGCCGTGACCACGCCATCGGCAGACACGGTGGCTTCGACCACAACCTTACGTCCCTTGATTTCTTTGACCTTGCCACGAATTTCGAGCACCGGCCCGAGCGGCGTCGGCTTGAGATAATTGACGTGCAACGAACCGGTGACAAAACGAAAGGCCGGCAAGCTGTCCAAGCTGCGATTCTCCGTTCGATACATCGCGGCCGCCGCCGTACCCGTGCCGTGGCAGTCGATCAGCGAAGCCAGTAGGCCGCCGTAGACAAAGCCGGGAATTGCCGTGTGCTCGGGGCGCGGCTGAAAATAGGTGACGGTTTCGTCGCCGTCCCAGACGGTCTTGATCTGATGCCCATGCTCATTGTTGCGGCCGCAACCGTAGCAATGCGCGAGATTTTCCGGGTAGTAATCCTGAAAGGCCTGCATCTTCTTCTCCGTACTTTGGTAAGAACGCATCGTAGGCAGGCCCTGGCGTAACGGCAATAGTGTAGCCAGACAGGATTCGTGCAAATTCGGCCAAAGGCGCCGTTGAAGTATCCGGCGTCATTGGCAGCTGCGAGTGGAGGATGAAACGATTGAAAACCAGCGGCTGGCGCCGCTATGGATTTGTGCGCTCGCATGGCTTGAGCCGGTGAATGGGTGTCTCCGGTTTTAATGCAGCGGCGCCGATTAATTCCTGGTTAGCCCCTCTTGCATTGCAAAAAGCAGAGTCAAATCGATGGCTCTGCTTTTTTGATGGCGATGCCGCGATTAGTGCTTTGTCGCGGTTTTTATGGTCGCCAGACCAGCCAGGCTCAAACCAAGGAGAAACAACGTCCCAGGTTCAGGAACATCTCCTCCGTTAGTCGGGGCACCTGCCGTGGTAATACGTAGAAAAGCGGGGTCTTCTCCTTCAATGCTACCGAATGTAAACCCCGAATAGCCTGTGTAAGTGAATGAGAAAGTGAGCGTTGAGTTTGCGTTATCAAT
>JAUYQT010000637.1 GCA_030697085.1 Azonexus sp.
TTGTAATTTGTCGGCCCCTTTTGCCCTTGTAATTTCTAATTCAGGCCCTCTGCTATGCTACAATTTGTCTCGGCGGGTCTCCCCGCATTGCAGGGTGGTGAAACTGGTCAGGTCCGGAAGGAAGCAGCCACAGCCATTAAATGCAAGTGCCGGGGGTTAGGCTCGCCAATTTCATTTTATGCTTTGGTCTGGGGCGCATGAGTTATCAAGTTCTCGCCCGTAAGTGGCGACCACGCAATTTTTCGACGTTGATTGGTCAAGAGCACGTCGTTCGAGCTTTGTCCCATGCTCTTTCGGAGCAGCGACTGCATCATGCCTATCTTTTTACAGGAACGCGTGGTGTTGGTAAGACCACGATTGCGAGGATATTGGCGAAATCACTCAATTGCGAAAGCGGGATAACTGCGACACCTTGTGGCGTTTGTTCTGCCTGCTTGGAGATTGATGCGGGCAGGTTTGTCGATCTGCTTGAAGTTGATGCGGCGACAAATACGAAAGTTGATGAAATGCGGCAGTTGTTGGAAAACGCCGCCTATGCGCCGACTCGTGGACGCTTTAAGGTCTACGTAATTGACGAAGTACATATGCTCTCTAATTCAGCATTCAATGCAATGTTGAAAACTCTAGAGGAGCCACCTGAGCATGTGAAGTTTATTCTTGCGACGACGGATCCACAAAAAATCCCGGTTACCGTTCTTTCCCGTTGTTTGCAGTTTAATTTGAAGCAAATGTCGTCGGATACGATATCTGGACACCTCTCGCATATTTTAAAAGCGGAAGGTATTCCATTTGATCTGGATGCGTTGGGGCTTATCTCGCGTTCAGCTTCAGGAAGCGTTCGCGACGCACTTTCGTTGCTTGATCAGGCAATAGCTCACGGTGCAGGTAAGGTTGAGGTGTCGCAGGTCAGGAGTATGTTGGGAACGGTGGATCATGATTATCTGTACACCGTTCTTGAGGCTATCGAGATCGGTGAGGCTTCCGCTTTGCTGCAAGTCGCAGCGGATATAGGTATGCGCAGCCTTTCCTTCTCCGCGGCATTGCAGGACTTGAGTGCACTTTTGACGCGAGTGCAAATTGCTCAATTGGTGCCGAGCGCGATTAGTGAGGACGAGCCTGAGCATGTCCGGCTTCTCGCAATTGCCGGGGCTCTTCCTCCTGAATATATCCAGTTGGCTTATCAGATTACCAATATTGGTCGTAAGGAACTGTCGACCGCGCCTGATGAGTACTCAGGCTTTGTTATGACGCTTCTGAGGTTACACGCTTTTCGCCCGAGTTCAGTTGCCGATATTGTCTCGACAGTCACTGCTCGTCGCCAGTCAATTGATCCGATAGCGCCCGCGGTGGTGCCAACCGTTTCACTGGTTCAGCACACCGCTGCTATAGTTGCCGAGCTAACTCCTCAAGTTGTATCTGTAAGTAGTCAAGAAACAACTTGGCGCGAAATTGTTTCGTCACTTCAGTTGACCGGTTTGGCGCGAACGCTGGCACAGCATTGTGAATTGCGGCATATCGAGGAAAATGAGTGTCTACTTCGATTGGCGCCAGCGCATGCTCATTTGCAGATGAAGCCGGCGCCCGATAAATTGCAGCAAGCCTTGCGCGACTACTTTGCTCGGCCTTTACTGCTGCGCTTTG
>JAUYQT010000662.1 GCA_030697085.1 Azonexus sp.
AGGTCCTGGCCGCCACCGTGAATATCGATTGAGGTGCCGAGATGCGCATTGATCATCGCCGTGCATTCGATGTGCCAGCCGGGGCGACCGAATCCCCAGGGGCTTTGCCAGCCGGGCAATGCTACGGTGGACGGCTTCCAGAGAACAAAATCAGCCGGGTCGCGCTTGTAGGGTGCGATTTCCACCCGCGCACCGGCAACCATGTCCTCCCGATTGCGGCCGGAAAGCTTGCCGTAGTCGGGTAGTGATGGCACATGGAACAGGACGTGGCCTTCGGCGGCATAGGCATGGCCGCGAGCAATCAGACGCTCGATCAGCGCGATCATCTGCGGCACATGGTCGGTGGCGTAAGGCTCAATCACCGGCGGCAAGGCATTGAGCGCCGCCATGTCCTGCCGGTAGGCGGCGGCAAAGCGTTCGGCCAGCACGCGGATCGGCTCGCCATTGGCGGCAGCGGCGGCATTGATCTTGTCATCGACATCGGTGATGTTGCGGGCGTAAATCACCTGCGGGTAATGCCGCGACAGCAGCCGGTAGAGCACATCAAAAACGACTACCGGACGGGCGTTGCCGATATGAACGTAGTTGTAAACGGTGGGCCCGCAGACGTACATCGTGACGCGCTGCGGGTCGGCTGGCGTGAAAACGTCCTTTTGCCGACTTAGGGTGTTGTGCAGGCGGATGCTCACCATGCCGAGGTGACCTCAGGCTCCGGTGGTAAATCCATCACCCCGCAAAACATCGCGAATATTTTCTCGATGACCGACTGCTCCAGATCTCGGACGATGAAGACCAGGCGGCTGTTGCGGTCGTTGTACGGTGCCTGTTCCGGCCACGCATCAAGCCGCGTGTAAGGATAATTGACGTGCTGGACACATTGAATAACGCGCGGGCAAGGATCGTTCTGCACGTTGAGCAGCCCCTTGATGCGCAGAATGCGGTCGCCGAATGTGGAGAGCAGCATTTCGATGGCATCGACGAAACAGACCCATTGCAGCGGCTGGTCAAAGGTCAGCGCGAAGCTGTAGACGTTCGCATCATGGCGGTCGACATCGTGAGTGTGCGTATGAGCGTGACCATTTGCATGGGACTGACGGTGCTCTTCGCGCACCTTTTCCTCGGCCAGCCAGCCAGCGACATCGGGCGTTTTACTGCCCGGGTCGTAGAGGCCGCATTGGGTAATTGATGCGGCAGAAACCTCGCCGCGCCGGATGTAAATCTGCGGGGCCGACGGGTTCATCGCCCGCAGCAAACGGGACAAGGCATCGACCTGATCCGGGGTTGCCAGATCGCATTTGGTCACCAACAGGCGGTCAGCCATCGCCACCTGCTTCATCGCTTCGGCGTGCACAGCGATCTGGCCGCTGCCATGCGTCGCATCAACCGCGGTGATCACGCCATCGATGCGAAAGCGCTCGGCGACAAAAAAGTCCTGCATCAAGGTGTAGATCACTGGCGATGGATCGGCCAATCCGGTGGTTTCAATGATGATGCGGCTGATCGGCTTCAACTCTCGGCGCATGCAACGCATGAATAATTCGGTCAGGCTGCGCGTCAGATCGCCGCGCACCGTGCAGCAGATGCAGCCCGAGTCGAGCATGATCACGTCTTCATCAATTTTCGTGACCAAATGATGGTCGACCGCAACACTGCCGAATTCGTTGATCAATACCGCCGCCGTAGCCATTTCCGGCTGGCCGAGCAGATGATTGAGCAGGGTCGTTTTTCCTGCCCCGAGAAAACCAGTGAGCAGCGTGACCGGAATGCGCCGTTCAATATCTTGCGTGCTCATTGCTTACTCCTCGTCATCCAGATCAACCACCCAGGCCGGAAAAGGATCGTCATAGCTCGCCCATATCGGTTCCCCGGCCGCCAGTTCGGCATCACTCAGCAGGCAGGCATCGAAGGCCTGGCGCAGGGCGGTTTCATCCATTTCGATGCCGATCATCACAAGTTCCTGCTGGGCATCGCCATAGGGTTCCACCCAGCGATCCAGAATGATCTTGCGATTTTCTTCGTCTTGCGGCCATTCATCTTTGGGAACGGCCACCCACCACAGGCCGCCCAGCTCGTGCCGGGTGACCGGGCCAGCCTGCGACCAGCTACCGACCAGACCGGGCCGCGAAGCCAGCCAGAAATAACCTTTGGAACGGATAACACCTGGCCATTCCTGATTGATCCAGGCATCGAAACGCGCCGGGTGAAAGGGCCGGCGGGCGTGATAAACGAAACTGCTGATACCGTATTCCTCGCTTTCCGGAATATGCTCACCGCGCAACTCCTGCAACCAGCCGGGCGCCTCTGCTGCCTGCTCGAAATCAAAGCGGCCGGTATTGAGGATGCGGTCAAGCGGCACTTTTCCAAAGCTGGCCCGGACAATTTCGGCCCGTGGATTCAGTGATTGCAGAATGGCCTCAAGCCGAGCCAGTTCATCCGGCGGCAGCAAATCGGTCTTGTTCAGAACGATCACATCGCAAAACTCGACCTGCTCAACCAGCAGATTGACCACCGTGCGCTCATCTTCATCGCCCAAGCTTTCGCCTCGATCAGCGATGTAATCCTGCGAACTGTAGTCGCGCAGAAAATTGAAAGCATCGACCACAGTGACCATCGTATCGAGTCGGGAAATATCGGAAAGGCTGGTGCCATCATCGTCGCGAAAAGTAAAAGTCTCGGCCACAGGCAGCGGCTCGGAAATGCCGGTCGACTCGATGAGCAGGTAATCAAAACGTTTTTCCTTCGCCAGCCGGGCGATTTCAATCAGTAAATCTTCGCGCAGCGTGCAGCAAATGCAGCCGTTGCTCATCTCGACCATTTTCTCTTCAGCCCGCGACAGCTCGGCGCCGCCTTCAGCGACCAGCCGGGCGTCGATATTGACCTCGGACATGTCATTGACGATGACCGCAACACGCAATCCATGGCGGTTGTTCAGGACATGGTTGAGCAGCGTGGTCTTGCCGGCACCGAGAAATCCGGACAAAACAGTGACCGGGAGACGGGAATCGTTGTTGTTGAGTTGGCTTGTCATTTCTGGTTCTTATGAATGGGAATTTGAATCGGGGCCGAGATCACTTCGACGCGTTCGCCCTTGACCGCGTTATAGAAGCAGCTGCGCCGCCCGATATGGCAGGCGCCACCGACTTGATTGACGAGCAGCAGGATGGCCGCACGATTCATCCAGGCCAGCATCAATACCTCGCGGGTGTCGAATTGCTGGGCGATGGCGGCGACCAGACCTTGCTGATCGAAGGGCAAGTCGGCCAGCACTTCGGAAAGCGGCAAGCTCGCGCCGATGGGGGCGCCTTCAAGTCGGGTTAACATAAGGGCTTCTG
>JAUYQT010000683.1 GCA_030697085.1 Azonexus sp.
GTTGCCAGCTTGATATAGGGCGTTTCACCGCATCCGACACAGGCGCCGGAAAACTCGAAAAGTGGCTGCAGCAACATCGAACCGGGGATCGTCGTGCGCTTGACAACGCTGCGGTTGTAGTCGGGCAGCTTGGTGAAAAACGCCCAGTTCTCCGCTTCCTGCGTCCGCAGCGGTGGCTGCTCGGCCATGTTGAGCGCCTTGCGCGAGACATTGGTTTTGTCGCGAATCGGGCAGACCTCGACGCACAGCGTACAGCCGGTGCAATCCTCCGGCGCCACCTGATAGCTCATGTGCCAACCGGCCGGGTAATCCTTGCTGCGGGGCGGCACATGCTTGAAGGTCGGCGGCGCATTTTCGGCCAGTTGAGCCGGGAAAATCTTGGCGCGGATGGCCGAATGCGGGCAAACGAAAACGCACTTGCCGCATTGCGTGCACAGGTCGGTTTCGAGTACCGGAATCTGCAGGGCAAGATTGCGTTTTTCATATTTGGCGGTGCCCAGCGGCCAGGAGCCGTCGGCCGGAAATAGCGAAACCGGCAGCGTGTCGCCCTTGCCGGCGATCATCGGCAGGGTCAGCTTGCGGACGAAATCGGTGACCTGCGGCGAGGCAATCGGCTGAACAACCTCACTGGAAGCAGTCTCCGGCACCGCCACTTTATGCAGGCAGGCCAGCGTTTTGTCGATGGCGCGGTAATTCAGTTCGGCGATGCGCCGGCCCTTGCGGCCATAGGTTTTTTCGACGGCGTGCTTGATCGCGGCAATCGCGTCGTCCGCCGGCAGGATGCCGGAAATCGCGAAGAAAGCAGCCTGCATCACCGTATTGATCCGTCGCCCCATGTCGGATTCGAGGGCGACCTGATAGGCGTCAATGACGTAGAAACCGATTTTCTTTTCCACCATCCGGCGCTGCATGGCCGGCGGCAAAGTGGCCCAGACCAGCTCGGGAGAAATGTGGGTATTGAGCAGGAAAACCGCCCCCGGCGCGGCGTGCACCAGCAGGTCGTGGGTTTCAAGAAAAAGCGGCTGGTGGCAGGCGATGAACTTGGCATCGCCCTCGCCGGTCAGGTAAGCCGAACGAATCGGCTTCGGCCCGAAACGCAGGTGCGAAACCGTCATCGCCCCCGATTTCTTGGAGTCGTAAACGAAATAGCCCTGCACGAAAAGATCGGTTTCGTCGCCGATGATCTTGATTGAATTCTTGTTGGCCGACACCGTGCCATCGGAACCGAGGCCGTAGAAGACGGCGGCGAAAGTGTCGTGCGCCGCATCGGTACGGAAAGCGGCGTCGTAGGGTAGCGACAGGCCGGTCAGGTCGTCGTTGATGCCCACTGTGAAGCAGCGTTTCGGCTTTGCTGTCCCGTCAGAGGTTTTCTTGAATGCTGCGGTCAACGCCGAAAAAACGCTAAAAATCATCGCCGGATTGAATTCCTTGGAACCCAGCCCGTAACGGCCGCCGATCACTTTCGGCATCGCCGCAAAGCGCGGCGCATCGCCGGTGAAATCCTCGGCCAGCGTTACCAGCACATCCTTGAACAGCGGCTCGCCGTCGGCACCCGGCTCCTTGCAGCGGTCAAGCACGGCAATCGCCTTGGTCGTTGTCGGCAAGGCGGCCAGCAAAGCCGTCGGTGCCCAGGGGCGGAACAGGCGAACCTTGAGCACGCCGACCTTCTCGCCCTGCCGATTCATGTGTTCAACCGTTTCCTGCACCGTTTCAGCACCGGAACCCATCAGGATGATGACGCGCTCAGCATCCGGCGCGCCCACATAATCGAACAGTTTGTACTGGCGCCCGGTCAGCTTGGCGAACTTGTCCATATTCTGCTGGACGATTTCCGGGAAGGCATCGAACCAGCCGTTCTGCGCTTCACGGGCCTGAAAGAAAACATCCGGATTCTGCGAAGTACCGCGCAGCACGGGGTGTTCCGGCGACAGGGCACGGCTGCGGTGGGCACCGATCAATGCCTGCGGCAGCATTTTTTGCAGAATATGATCGTCGACCGTAGCAATCTTGGCGACTTCATGTGACGTGCGGAAACCGTCGAAAAAATGCAGCACCGGCAGGCGCCCAGCCAGCGTCGCAGCGGTGGCAATCGCCGCCATGTCGTGCGCTTCCTGCACCGAATTGGACGACAAAAGTGCAAAGCCGGTGCCACGCGTGGACATCACATCGGAATGATCGCCGAAGATTGACAGCGCATGCGTCGCAATGGCGCGAGCCGCGACGTGGAAGACCGCTGGCGTCAATTCGCCGGCAATCTTGTACATATTGGGAATCATCAGCAGCAAACCCTGCGACGCCGTGAAGGTCGTCGCCAGTGCCCCGGCCTGCAGCGCGCCATGCACCGTGCCGGCTGCGCCACCTTCGGATTGCAGTTCGACGACTTTGGGCACCGTACCCCAGATATTGGGCTTGCCCTGCGCCGCCCACTCATCGGAAAGCTCGCCCATGCCGGACGATGGCGTGATCGGGTAAATCGCGATCACTTCGGACACGCGGTAGGCCACGTGCGCAACGGCTTCGTTGCCGTCGATGGTGAGCATTTTTTGCATGATGTTTCCTGGTGAATCAAATTCTGTGCAACTCAACCCGGTGCTTGCAGATGGCCTCACTGAGGCCAAAGCCACCGAATGCTGCAACGCAATAAATTTATTCTACGCCCATTTGCGTAAAAACATGCCCAGCAATTTTTCAGGAAACCAAGCCACATGCTCAATACCATTTCTCCGGAATGACAAGCTTGCCATGAGTCCATTGAGGCCGCCGCCAACCTACGATCCATTCATGCCTGAAGCCGCCCGTACCCTCTACCTTGTCTGCTACGACATTGCCAGCCCGAAACGGCTGTACAAAGTGCATAAATTTCTGCTCGGCTACAAAGTCGGTGGGCAAAAATCATTCTTTGAATGCTGGCTGACTGGCGGTGAATTGAAAGATGTTCGTCGTGGCCTGGCTGAGCGCCTCGACCAAAACGACGACCGTGCTCACA
>JAUYQT010000764.1 GCA_030697085.1 Azonexus sp.
GATTGAGTTTGCCGTGCGTGATTCAGGGATTGGCATTTCCCCTGATGCGGTCAAACGAATCTTTAACCCGTTTGAGCAGGCCGACGGTTCAACCACACGTAAGTTTGGCGGCACAGGTCTGGGTCTGCCGATCTGCCTTCGCCTGGTGCGCCTGATGGGTGGTGAGATCACGGTGAATAGCACGCCCAGACTCGGCAGCACTTTCTCGTTCGTCATTCTTTTAGTGAAGGCGCATTCGGCTGCTGTGGTCGCGCAGGAAGAGCTCTCCATGACAGGTGTCGAAGCAGAGAACTGTTTGATTCAGGAATTTCCGGCCAGCCGTATTCTGGTTGCTGAGGATGACTGGATTAATCAGGAGGTTGTGCTGGAGTTATTGTGCGAAGTGCTTGGCTTTATTGTTGATATTGCCCCCGATGGTGCGATTGCGTTTGAAATGGCGCAAAAAAATACCTATGACCTGATTCTGATGGACATGCAAATGCCGGTCATGGATGGCCTCGAAGCGACGCTGAATATCCGCCAGATTCCCGGTTGCGCAGAACTGCCGATCATCGCCATGACCGCTAATGCTTTTGCCGAGGATCAAACGCATTGCCTGGATGCCGGCATGAACGATTTTATCGCCAAGCCGGTTGATCCTGATCTGCTCTACATCACCATGCTAAAGTGGCTGGCTAACATGCGCCAGGGAGCGGCAGAGCAATGATCTTCAACAGCAAACTTTATTTGTCTGCGGTTGCGCTTTGCTTGTTGGCGGGTTCGGTGCATGGCCAGGTAGTAATTCCTGAAGATTCGTCGCTGGAGGATTTACTGAAGTTTCAGGTGATCAGTACTCCTAAATTTGCCCTCAACGCCGAATTTACGCCTTCGTCAGTCTCCATTCTGACGCGCCAGGAGATTCGTGCCTACGGCTGGCGCACCCTTGCCGATGCCCTACGTACGCTCAATGGCTATACCGTCACCAATGACCATACTTACAGCTATCTTGGCGCCCGTGGTGTCTCGGCGCCGGGTGACTATCGTTCCCGGGTGCAGGTCTTGATTGACGGCATTCCGATCAACGAAAATGTATATGGTGGTGCGAATTTTGATGGTGCCTTTCCACTTGATATTGATCTGATCGAGCAGATTGAAGTGGTGCGCGGGCCGAGTGCATCGGTTTATGGTGGCGATTCCACGTTTGGCGTGATTAACGTCATCACGCGCAGTGGTGGATCGCTAGGCGGAACGGAAGTGTCAGTAGCGCGTGGTAGTGGGAAGGCCAGCGACGGACGAGTTACCTGGGGAACGCTCACCGAGGGCGGAACGGATATTGTTTTGTCTTATACCGGGGCTTACAGCAGTGGCCACCGGATGAATTTCCCCGACATGACCAGTGCTGGGCTGGATTCGGTCGCTTACGGCGTTGAAGGCGCCCAGGCCGGCAAGTTCTTCGCCCGGGTGCGGAGCGATAAGTGGCGTGCCACGCTTATCCATTCGCAGCGCGACGAGATCGTTCCGACCGGCTCCTACGAAACCTTGTTTAACGATAACCGACATCGCGAAGCCGATAGCTATACACTCGCTGAAGTCGCCAACGACCTTAAGCTGAATCGTGAAAACACCCTGCACACCCGTCTCTATGCTGGTAAATATACCTATAAGGGCGATTTCCCCTATGACTATCCACCATTTGTGCTCAATCAAGATCGTGTTACGGGCCAGTGGTGGGGATTCGAGAGCCGTTTGCTGAATACTTCCTGGGATGGACAGCGCTGGACAACCGGCATTGAATATAAAGGCAACACCCGTCAGAACCAAAAAAATGAGGATGCAGGCATAGGCTGTTATGGCTTCAGCGACACAGCTTGTCTGGATGACCATCGAAAGAGCAGCCAATTTAGTTTTTATGCCCAGGATGAAATAACTATTGGCGATAGCACTTACCTGACCTTGGGGCTAAGGCATGATCGCCAGAGCGACATGCCGGGGCATTGGAGCCCGCGCCTTGGTCTGGTGCATCAAAACAACTCCGGCGGGATTTTCAAGTTCCTTTACGCCACCGCCTTTAGTGATCCGACGGTCTATCAGCGTTTCTACACACCGCCAACTTACGCTGTGGGCAATCCCGATCTGGTGCCGGAACGTATGCGCTCCATCGATCTGAGTTGGGAGCAACGTCTGGGGGCGCGCACACGGGTTACTTCTTCTCTGTATTTCTTTCGTATTCAGGATTTGCTTGGCCTCGATGTCACCACCGGCTTGAGCGCCAATCTGCCGGATGTTATCGGGCGCGGGGTGGAGTTGGAGTTGCAGCATCGCTGGCTGAATAGTGCGGCCCTGCGCGTCGGTTATACCTTGCAGCAACCGAGTACGGTTTCAACTTACATTGAAAATGTCGCACGTCACTCTCTACGCGGCAACTTCTCGTTCCCTGTTTTCAGCACGCAGTGGCTGGCAGGTCTTGAAGGGCAATTGCTCAGTCGTCGCCAAACAGGTAACAACGGCAATTGGGTTTCCGGCTATGGGGTGGCCAATGCTAATCTGACCTATAAGCCGTCCGGGAAGAATTGGGATCTTGTGTGGGGCGTCTATAACCTTTTTGATCATCAATATGAAGATCCCATTGGGCTGGATAAAACCCTTGCTGGCCAGCGAGCACAGATTCCCCAAATCGGTCGTACCTTCCGGCTGAAATTTACAGCGCACTTCTGAGCCGCTAGCTAGCGGCAAAAAAATACGCCTTAATTTGCCGTCGACCGTAACAGTCCATGACGGTCGCCGCCACCCTTGAACAAGCGAATGGCTGGAGTGGAGCAAGACGCAGGTTGAATGACCGAAATGTGAGCAAGGTCTCGATCGGCAGGTTATGGCCGACTGCCGACAGCGGCAACTGTTCAGAGAAGCATCGGTTAAGAGATGGGCCTTGGCTACTACAAACACTTGGCAGGCTGAACCCCAGCTCGTCGCCGGAGTTCTTCAAGCTCCGCTTTCACTGCCTGACGCATGGTAAGCGGCCAGCCCCACCACCTGTAGTTTTCATCCGAGCCCATGCAACCTTGCCCCTTTTGGGAGGGATACCAGATGGCAAGAAGACATGGACCGGTCTACTGGCAGAAGCACCTTGAAGCCTGGTCGCAAAGCGATCTGACGCAAGAAGCCTACTGTAGCCAGAACGGGCTGAGCACCAAATCGTTCTACCGCTGGCGGCGCAAAGAGAAAGATGCACTTAGCGCCGCCGGGTCATCATTGACGCTGGTCCCGGTCAGCATCAGCGGACCTGCGACAACCGGAAGTGTTGTCCGCCTCCACAGTCCCGGTGGCTGGAGAATCGAACTACCGACAGGGAGCGCCCCCTGGCTGGCCGATGTCCTGCGGCAGCTGCCATGATCCCGAGCCCGAATCAGGTCTGGCTGGTCGTTGAACCGATTGACATGCGCGCCGGCATCGATGGTCTCTCGCAGCGGATTCAGAATACGTTGGGTTGCTCACCCTGTGACGGCAGCGCCTACGCCTTCCGTAACCGGCGGCTGACCCGGCTCAAATTGCTGGTGTGGGACGGCACCGGTGTCTGGCTCTGTCAGCGCCGCCTGCATCGTGGCCGCTTCACCTGGCCCACCTCGAATGCCACGACCGTCACACTGACACCTGCCCAGTGGGCTTGGCTAACGGCAGGCGTTGACTGGCAAAGACTCTCAGCAACCCCCAATGCGCACTGGCAAGTCTGAGGCTCTGAACCGGATGGCTAAAATCGCTTGAAACCCTTGCCAAGACTGCATTGGTATGTTCATGGCATGGTAAAATCAGCCATGGATTTAGCCGCCGAACTTGCCCAATTCAACCCTGATCCCGCCTTGGCGGCTTGGGTCGGCAAGCTCCTCGACAAATCCCAAAGTGATGCGCGGACGCTTCAGCAGGCCGATCTCAAAATCCGCGCCTTGACCCTTGAGTTGGCGTACTACAAGCGTATTCGCTTCGCCAACAAGAGCGAACAATTCTCGGCAGAACAGCGCGAACTGTTCGAGGAAAGCTGGAACACCGACACCAGTGCCCAGGAAGCCGAAGTCGAACAACTGAGCACCCGCCAGCCGGTGAAACGCGTGCGTGCCGGTCGTCAGCCACTCCCCGACCATCTGCTGCGCATTGACCATCGCCATGAACCGGATTTGTGCACCTGTGGCCAGTGCGGCAAGGATCTCGTAAAGATCGGTGAAGACATCAGCGAACAGCTTGATGTCGAGCCCGCTCGCTTCTTTGTTCATCGCCATATCCGTCCGCAGTATGCCTGCCGGGCCTGTGAAACGATCAGTGCCGCTCCGATTCCGGCTGCCATCATCGATGGTGGCATGGCCGCCCCGGGATTGCTGACTTGGGTGATGGTCAGCAAATTTCTCGATCATTTGCCGCTCTATCGTCTGGAACAGATCGCGGCTCGCCAGCAGGTGCCACTAGCCCGTTCCACCCTGGCTGAATGGGTGGGTCGCGTCGGAGTAGCTCTACAACCGCTGGTTGATCGTCTGACAGCACTACTCTGCGAACGCCATGTCCTGCACGCCGACGAAACACCGGTGCCGCAGTTGGACCCCGGCAAGGGCAAGACTAAAAAGGCGTATCTCTGGGCCTACCGAAGTAATGATCTGGAACCTGGGCCACCCCTGCTGGTGTTCGATTACCAGCCGGGACGGCATGGGCTGCATGCACGAAATTTCCTCGAAGGCTGGCATGGCCATCTGATGGTCGATGATTACGCCGGCTATAAAGCCCTGTTCGCGCAGGGCGTTACAGAGTTGGCCTGCCTGGCGCATGCGCGCCGGAAGTTCTTCGATCTTTATGCCGCTAACCAGAGCCCGATCGCGGCCGAGGCCCTGCGTCGTATCGGTGAGCTGTATGACGTGGAACGCCAGGCGCAAGCGATGGATGCTGCGAGTCGCCTGCAATTGAGGCAAAACGAAGCACGAGCTCGACTGGAGGCATTACACGCCTGGCTGCTCCAGACCCGAATCAGGGTGGCGGATGGTGGCGGCACGGCCAAGGCACTTGATTACAGTATCAAACGCTGGCCGGCGCTGATTCGCTATGCCGACAGTGGAGTGCTGCCCATCGACAACAATCCGGTGGAGAACTCGATTCGCCCAATCGCCATTGGCAAGAAGAACTGGTTGTTCGCTGGTTCGGAGCGAGCGGGGCAACGGGCAGCAGCAATTCAGAGTCTGCTCGGGACGGCCAAATTGAACGGACTGGATCCCCATGCCTGGCTGAAGGATACGCTGGAGAAATTGCCCGTCTGGCCCAATAGCCGGATTGACGAGTTGCTGCCACTCCAGTGGGGAAAAACGTAAATTCAGAAATTGCTCGTGGTAGGGCTGGCCGCTTACGACGAAGATACTGGGTCAGACCCTTGGTGGATGTAGGGCGACTACAGCACGCAGCCAGAAACGTGGTTACGTCCTCGCCAGATAGCTGACCGTAAAAGGGCTACTCCACACCGAAACCTGCCTTATGGCCAACGGAAGGACGTCGGCCATTGCGGCCGTCCAGCCCTGCATCGGTGTCGGTCAGCAATGGGCCGGGTAGCTGCCGGTCAGAATCAAATCATGGCGAATGGCAGCTTCCTCATTCGGCGAATGCGTACTCCGTGCCCAAACCGGCCATCGCGGTTTCCCGATAGCTGCCGGTCAGAAAAACTCGGGATTTTCGTACTTGGATGCTCCGAAGCAGACATTGGCGACCTCACACTACCGGCCATTACCCGCCGCTCGGGATTCTTCTCAATTGCGGCCATTCATTTTCACGCTCACTCGGAAGCGGCCATTGACCTGAGGGGGCTCAGATTTGCAGCCTGGTCGGCTGGTATGCAGCGACAAAGAACACATGTTTACCGCATAAACAGTGCTTCAGCATATTGAGTCAATCAACTTACTTATTGGATAATGATATTGAGGGAAAAGGCTGGCAAATATCGGACGACGAAGAGAAACCGTCGGCAGGAGGAGGAAGATTGGGAATCTGTACTAGTTGCGGCGCCTGTTGCGCCACATATCCGGTGACATTCTCACGGCAAGAACTCGATTCCGGGTCTGGGGGATGGGTACCGACTGCATTGACCGAAAATGACCCGGTCTTTAGTCGCTGTGCACATATGCGTGGCACCCGCGATCACCCGAGGCGCTGCGTTGCACTAAAGGGAAGCATTGGGGGCAGTGTCAGCTGCGCAATCTATGACCTGCGCCCAAGCCCCTGTCGCGATTTTGCGCAGGAAGCCGATGCAGGACGGGGTGACGCGCGTTGCGGCGATGCCCGTCGTCTTCATGACCTTCCTCCACTAAAGGGATCGTATGATGCTTTCCCTCTTTGATAGCACTGCTAGCGCTTAGCCAAGGCAAGTGATTAATCGCGGCATCTCACCGAGTCCAGTCGGTTGCTACCAGTCTAAATCTGCCGCTGGCACCGAAAAGTGATCGCAGTCACGGCCACGGTCAACTTTCCGCCGGGATGCTGCCATTCAGGTTTCCTAGTCGTTCGACAGCAGGGTGCCCTTTGCCGTTATTGGCAATAATTGGAAGCGGCCTTTCGCAGGTTGACTACGAAAAGCAAAAGCGGCCTTTCGCAAGCCGGAATCGAGTCTTTCGCCTGAACGGCAGGTAACCAGCCAGGTCCGGCCATCACCAGCCGAAGAGAGAGTC
This sequence comes from Azonexus sp., assembly GCA_030697085.1. Taxonomy (GTDB): domain Bacteria; phylum Pseudomonadota; class Gammaproteobacteria; order Burkholderiales; family Rhodocyclaceae; genus Azonexus. The sequence goes on from JAUYQT010000764.1 coordinate 6,663, forward strand.
CAAAGAGTGGAACTACGAATGGCCGGTAACTCATCGGATACCGGTCGATACGAGAAAAGCGGGTTTCACTGTGATTTAGAATTAATCAGCATTCAGTTAGTCGTCAAATCAAAACGGCGCACTCAGCGTGATACTTATCGCCACGTTATTCTCCCCCGGCTGACTTATCGTCGTTGAGCCGCCCACGCCCAGTCGCATCCCTTTGCTTAGTTCGGCGCTGATGCCGGCAAGTAGCGTTCCATAGCCGCCCGTCCGGTTCGCGGTTTGCATTTCCATCGCGGAATTACCACCGACAAAACCGGCGCTGTAGCTTCGTTCGTCCTTCTGGTGCTCGTAGTCATAACTGAGTTGAGCATAAGGGCGAACCTTGACCTCGGCCAAACTGGTTTCTGCCGCAATCTGCCAGCCAAGTCGTGAGCGTAGCGATACGCGGGTTTGGTCGCCAAACGTCATTGCGGTGACGCTATTCGATTGTTCGCTAAAGCCATCCACATTCACTCTTTCCCAAGCGAGGCCGAC
>JAUYQT010000787.1 GCA_030697085.1 Azonexus sp.
ACCGCTACTGGTTAAATCCATTTTGCTTAAACAGCTTGAGCAGCAATTGCACCGCGAAGTCAGTATCGAAAAAATCGATATTAGCCCTTATGCGCTATCGGCGCGGATCAGTGGTTTGTCGGTAAAGGCTGCGGGCGGCAAGGAAGTCGCCGGCTTCGATGAGTTATTCGTCAATCTGTCATCTGCCTCAATTTTCAAGTTTGCTGCCGTGGTTGATGAAGTTCGTCTGCAGGGCTTGCGGCTCGCCATAGCGCGCGTCGCGGATGGTCGTTATGACATTTCCGATTTACTCGATGAATGGATGAAGCCGAAAGATGAGCCGCCAGGCCAAATGCCGCGCTTTTCTGTCAATAATATTCAGTTGATCGGCGGCAAAATTGAGTTTGATGACCAACCTAAGGGAAAGGTGCACTCGGTTAGCGAGGTTAATCTGAGCCTGCCTTTTGTTTCCAATCTGCCTTATCAAGCGGATATCTTGGTTGAGCCGAGTTTTTCGGCCACTTTCAACGGTTCACCGCTGGCTTTGACGGGGCGCAGCAAGCCTTTTGCAGCTAGTCACGAAAGTGCGCTTGATGTCGATCTTGAAGGCTTTGATCTGGCTGGTTTGCAGCCTTATCTGCCGGAGTCCCTACCCGTTCGTTTGGATGCTGGCACGCTGGATTCCGAGCTCAAAATCGTATTTAAGGAACTGGCCGACCAGGTCTTTTCACTGACCGTGATTGGCCGTGCGCACGTTTCCGGACTTTCCCTGGCCGAAAGCAACGGTTTGCCGCTGCTGGGCTGGAAGCGGCTGGATGTTGAACTCGAGAATGCCGACTTGATTAACCAGCAAATCGCCGTCAAGCGGGTCGCGCTGGATGGTCTGGATGTCACGTTGTCGGTTAATCGTCAGGGAGAATTGAACGTGCTGACGCTGGCTGGAAAACTGGCGAAGCCGATGGCAAAAACGCCGGAGCCGTTACCGGCTGAGGACAAGGCACTGGTCTGGTCGCTTGGTGAGTTTGCGCTGACCAATGGCCTGCTGCGTTGGAAAGATGCCTCGAATCAGCCGCTGGTGGTTGGCGAGGTGCGGCATTTGCAGGTGAGCGTTGGTAAGCTCGACAGCAAGTTGGCTGATCCGATTGAGATTGGCGAGGCCAGTTACCAGATTGATCTGGGAGAGCGCTTCCGGGTGGAAAAAATGACCCTCAAGGGCATTCGCGTCGATTTGCCGGCGCATCGGGTCGATATCGCCGAAATCATCAATAGCCAGGCACGTGCCCGGATGTTGCGTAACAAGGCTGGCCGGATCGAATGGGTCAGCTCGCCCATCCTCAAGACGATTCGGGCGACTGATGCCAAGGTTGAGGATGACCGAGCCTGGATTGGCAAAGTGAACAAGTTAACGATTGAAGATATGGGTTTTAGCTTCGAAGATCAGTCGCTTTCAACGGTGGCCGTGCAACAGTTCGAAGGCGTTAACTTGCAGGCGGAAAATTTAAGTAATGAACCCGGTAAGAGAGGCACGATTTTGCTGCAGGGCAAGATCAATAAAAATGGGCGTTTGAATGTGGCTGGCAGCGTCCAGATTTTCCCCCTTGACGTTGCCTTGAAGCTTGAAAGTTCCACCATTCCCTTATTGCCCTTGCAGCCGTATTTTGCCGAGCAGGTGAATATTGCGCTGACCCGTGGCCAGTTTTCCAATAAGGGCGAGGCGCACTTTTTGATCGATAAGGACGGTTTGAAAGCGGCTTACAAGGGCTCGTTGACGTTGGGTAATATGCTTGCGGTCGACAAGGAAAATAGCGCTGATTTCCTTAAATGGAAGTCGCTGTTCCTGGGCGGGATCGATTTTCGTTTGGCGCCTTTGGCGATTAATGTGGGCGAAATTGCGCTCACTGATTTTTATTCCAAACTAATTCTCAGCGAGGCTGGCCGCCTGAATTTGCAGGATATCGTGCGTAAGCCTGTTGTTGAGGTTGCATCACAGACCGCATCAGACACAACGCGAGAGACAGCGCCCACCAGCAAAACAAAACTGGATGAGCCTCCTCCCGTTCCGATCAAGATCGCCAAAATAACGCTGCAGAATGGGGTGGTCAATTTCTCCGATTTTTTCGTCAAACCCAATTACAGCGTCAACGTGACGAAACTCGGCGGTCGTATTACCGGGCTTTCTTCAGCAGCAGATACCCTCGCCGATCTGGATTTGCGGGGGAGTTACGCCAATAGCGCGCCAGTCCAAATTATTGGCCAGCTTAATCCCTTGGCGGCCAAGTCGTTTCTTGATATCAAGGCCGATGTGACGGGGGTTGATTT
>JAUYQT010000021.1 GCA_030697085.1 Azonexus sp.
GTTCTGCTTTACTCGAGTATTCAGGTGGCCGGCCGACATTGCACGCACGGCACGGACCAGGCGGATCACCGGCTTGGCCAGATTGTCGGCAATGGCGATAGCCAGGCCGGCGAGCAGGATTAGACCGAAGAGCACAATGAGCAGGCCGCGCTGCATTAATTCGCGCTGCTGGTTAGCCAGTTCTGTTTTGTCGAATTCGACAAATACTTGTCCGATGATTTCTGGCCGGCTGGGCTTTTCGCTCACAGTCAGGGGATCGAAAAGGGTGTCGACTTCATTAAAGGAGCGCGTGACCGGCGCACCGAAGGCCACCCATTGCTCAGTTTCGCCGACCAACGTCGGTTGCGTCAGGACTTGACGCAGCGCCTCGCTGCTGAGCGAAACACGCCCACTGACGGCGATTGCCCGGCCTTTTTGATTGGTGATGAGAGCCGCTTTGACACCGGATTCCTGGACGGCGGCCTGGGCCAGGCCATGCAGGCTTTCGATTTGGCCGGCGATGATGCCGTATTCGCTGATTGGCGCCAGGTAGCGGACGGTGGCCATGCCCTTGGCGCGCAATTCACCCTCCAGGGCGCGAATGCTGCTGAAGGTGAAATAAGAGACGAGGATGACGGCGATCAACATGCTGGGCAGTAGCGTTAAGAGCAGCAGCCGACGACGGAGGGTGAGCTGGTGGTTCATCGCGGCTCACTATCTGCGAGCATGGCACGCCGAAGTTCAGCTTCGCCAGGCACGGCCAGGCCAAGTGCCTCGGCGACATTGGCGTTGATGCTGATGGCAAACTGGCCGGGTAGCATCGGGGCCGGTAGCTGTGGGCCCATCTGATTGATTAGATCAGCTGTCTGGCGGGCGATTTGGGCCGGGGTCGTGTGTAGCGCGGCAAGCGCGCCAGCGCTGACAAAAGGGGCTGAGAAGGCGACAACCGGACGCTGATGGCGGTATGAGGTGACGAGGATGGGCTTGATATTTTCACGTTTGTAGATTGTGCCGTCGGGAATGGCAAGAAGTATATCGACCCTTGCCAGCAGCGTGTTCAGGGTCGGTAACAAGCTATTGGGCGTGTCGCTCTCGGCACTCTCCAGCGTTAATCCGGCATTTTTGAAGGCTTGGCGATATTGGTTCGCCTGGTTTCGTGTTTCGCTACTGAACAGCATGCCGATGCGCTTTTGTTCGGGCAGTAAATGACGCAGGAAAGCCGCCTGGCGGGCCGGTGGTTGATCAAGAAAAATCGCCGTGACGCGGGTCTGCCGGTTGCTGGATTGAGCGACAATTTTCTCGTAGCTCTGACGGGGCAGCAAGGTGGCGATGATCGGTATTGTGGTGGAACTTTCCAGCGCCTGGCGCAGCGCCTCGCCGCCGGCGCTGACGATAAGATCGGGACGTTCGCCCGATGGACTGGTAGCTTCAAGCTTGGTGGCCGGGAGAATTTTCCAGCGCGTTGTTGTCTCCATTGCGTCACTAAAGCTCGCTGCAAACTCGGCATAGGGGCCGCTGTTAGCGCTGAGAAGCAGTGTGATGTTACCCGCCCAGGCCGTTGAGGCAAGGCTGGTTAACAGGACAAAGGAATAAATGGCGAAACGGTACATCGGCCGATATTGCCTCAGCAGCTATGCCATTGCAATGAGTGTTTTCCACAATTTCGGCGCTTGGTGATAATTTTTGCGCCTTTGTTGTTTATTTCACTTCGGGTGCCGGTGCGGCCCGAAAAAACGGGCTCAGGACAACGATTTCCTATGTCTTTTAGCGTGCCTTCATGAAAGCACCGATTCGGGCGGCCATTTCATCAGCGGGCGTCGCAAAGGGAAATTTTCGGAGATATAGCCCATCCGGCCCGAGCAAAATCATGCCCGCCGAGTGGTCGACCGCATAAGTGCCTGGTTTAGCACCGGGTTCGATGACCTTGCTGTAACGAATTTTGAAATTGTCGGCGCTGCGTTTGACCAGTGCCGGCGAGCCGGTCAGGGCGAGGATGCGCGGGTCAAAAAACTCGGTGTAGGTTTTCAGTACCTTGCCGGTATCGCGCTCGGGGTCAATGGTGATGAAAATGGCTTGTAATTTCTCGGCATCTTCGCCGAGCAGTTTGAGAATAGCTGCCATTTCGACCAGCGTGGTCGGGCAGATGTCCGGGCAATAGGTGTAGCCGAAGGCGATTAACTGATAGCGGCCGATAAATTCTTCACTGGTTACCGAGCGGCCGTTTGGGTCCTGCAGCAGATAGCGCGGAATGATCTCGGTGGTTTCCGGCTTGAGCAACTCCAGGCTGTTTTCAGCCTGGGCGGCGGCGGGTCCGTTGAGGGCGAGCAGGCAAAGCAAGAGCGCGGCGCAGCGGATCATTTGGTGGCGAAAGCCGTGCTTAGGTTTTTCTCGGCATCCGCGAGCCGCTTGACCAGCGTCGGCACATCCGGGCAGGCCTGGCCCTTGCCTTGTGCGAGGTAGGCGCTATTTGTCGCATTCTCGAAAATTTCACCATTGGCCCGGGTGTTGGGGGCGCTGCTGGTGACGGCGTTGCGGGCCCGGCTGACGATGGCGGGTTGCTGGCAGGCGAGGGCGATGCCGTTGATTTCACCGATGGCGATGAGGGCGGCGCTGCCTTCGTCGGCGGCAAAGCTCGGTAAAGCGGCAATGGACAGGACAAGCGCAACGGCGGCAATTTTCATGATGGGTCTCCAGGCAACAAGCGGCTGATTATAGCCAGCATGGGCTGGCTGGCTTTCTTACAGATCAAATATGTCGAGTAGCAACGGTAGGCCTGCGCTGATCGCCACCGGGCCGGGGGTAAGGATAATGGCGGATTTGATTTCGTGCATGCGGCCATTTTTCACGGCGGTGACGGTCGACCAGCCAGAACGGGCAGAAATATGTTCGGGGCGAAAGTGCTTGCCGCACCACGAGCCGATGATGATTTCCGGATCGCGCCGGACGATTTCCAGCGGGTCGGCCAGAATGCGGTCACGGGCGAGCGGTGAAATGGCGCGTTCGGGGAAAATGTCTTCACCGCCCGCAATCTGTATGAGTTCGGAAACCCAGCGTACGGCGGTGATATTCGGTGCGTCCCATTCCTCGAAATAGACGCGTGGGCGGTGGCCGGTCTGGGCGATGCGTGCTGAGGCAATGGCACGGGCGCGTGCAATTTGCTCTTCCAGCGCAGCGACCATTGCGTCAGCTTTCGCTGCAGCGCCGACCAGCCGTCCCAGCGTTTCGACCATACCGAGAATGTCGTCGAGACTGCGCGTATTGAAGGCATACACCGCTACGCCGGCTTTGATCAGATCACGGGCGATATCGGCTTGCAAGTCGGAAAAGGTCAGTACCAGATCAGGCTGGACGGCGAGGATTTTCTCGATGTCACCCGTGGTGAAGGCATAAACCTTGGGTTTTTCCTTGCGTGCTTCGGGCGGACGAACGGTGTAGCCGGAAATACCGACAATGCGCTCGGACTCACCGAGGGCGTAGAGGACTTCAACGGTTTCGGTGGTCAGGCAGACGATGCGTTGGGGCAGGCGGGGCATGGGTTATTTGCTCGGGCGACGGCTACGTGCGACATCGAGATGGACGCAAAGTTGCTCGGCGCCATCGAGGATGCGCGGGGTGTGGCGCTGCATGATGTCCGGGTTGATGTGGAACAGGTTGCCGCGTTTGACCGCCGTCATTTGCGTCCATTTGTCCCAGTCGCCGAGCCATTCCGGGCGGGCATCGCCCATGCCGGTGGCGATGATCGCCTCCGGGTTGGCGCTCAGCACGGCTTCGACATTCACCGTCGGCGCCATTTGCGGCAGTTGGCCAAAGACGTTTTCACCACTGCACAGGCGGATCGCATCGCTGATAATTTGTGGGCCACCAACGGTCATCAGCGGTGATTTCCAGATCTGGTAAAAGACCCGCACCTGGGGTTTGCCAGCGTTGTTTTTACGCAGCTTTTCGAGGCGCTGGCGGAAATTGGCAGCTGCGGTATTGGCGGTGGCTACGCTGCCGGCCAGTTGGCCGAGGCGTTCGAGCTGCGTTGCCACGTCTTCCATCTGGTTCGGCTGGAAGACATAAACGGCCAGGCCGAGGGCTTTCAGTTTGTCGACCTGCGTCATGTTGTTGCCGCTTTCCCAGGCGATGACGAGATCCGGTTTCAAGGCGGCTACCGCTTCCAGATCAACCCGCGAATAGCCGCCGACGCGCGGCACTTTTTTGGCGGCTGGCGGGTAATCGCTGTAATCGACAGTGCCGACCAGTTTGTCGCCGCCGCCTGCGGCATAGAGGCTTTCGGCGGCGTGTGGGGCGAGCGTGACGATGCGTTGAGCCGGTGCCTTGAGGCGGACTTCGCGGCCGCTATCGTCCTTGAAGACGAGTTCGGCGTGGCTGGCAGTGGTGAGAACGCACGTGGCGACGATAAAAACAAAGCGTACGGTCAACGCGAAAAATTGGCCAAATTTCATCTTGTTGTCCAATTACTTAAACCATTCGCCAGGCGTTGCCATTCAGCGTCATTGCCCGGCAGGCCAACGCGCAGTAGCGGTTGCTGTTCAAAACGGCGAGTGAGAATGCCGCGTGCAGCGAGAAATTCGTGGAGTTCAGCGGAATGCACGGTGGTCAGCGCAACAAACAGGGCGGTCGCTTTGACCTCGCCCAACGGGGCCAGCAACGCTAGCAGGCGTTGGCTGGCGGCAAGCAGTTGCGGCCGCATGGCGTTTTGCCAGGCGCTATCCTGCAGCGCCCGCCGGGCGGCTTCGCGGGCCGGGCCGGCGACTGCCCATGGGCCCATCAGTTCGGCCATTTTGTGGCGAATATCCGGCGCGGCGAAGAGGAAGCCGACGCGGGCACCGGCCAGGCCGAAGAATTTGCCGAGTGAGCGGAAGACGATCAAATTCGGCGCCTCGTCGGTGCCGGCCAGCGGTGTCAGGCTGTCTTCCGGTGTGGCGTCGATAAAGGCTTCATCAACGATCAGCCAGCCACCGCGTTTTTTCAGCTGTTTTGCCGCGTCGACCGCAATCGCCAGCGGATGACGATCCGCCGTCGGGTTGTTCGGATTGCAGAGCAGCACGTAGGGCGTCGCGGCGCTCAGGGCGCGCGGGAGCAGGGCATTTTGCAGAAAACGCAGACGGTGGCCGGCTTGTGTCCAGGCTTTCGGGTGTTCGGCGTAAATCGGGCTGATGCAGGCGACGACCGCGCGCGGCAGCAGCATCGGTAATAACTGGATGGCGGCTTGCGAACCGGCGACCGGGAGCAGATTGGCGTTGCCGTAATACGCGGCGGCGGCTTCTTCCAGACCGTCACCGCTTTCCGGCAGGCGCTGCCAGCAGTCCATCGACAAGGCCGGTACCGGCCAGGCTGCGGGGTTGATGCCGGTGGATAGGTCGAGCCAGTTTTCCCGTGGAATTTGGTAATGGGTCGCGGCTTCGCGCAGACGGCCGCCGTGTTCAAGCATGGAGGAATCCGATCAGAAAGAAGGTCGTCAGCCACAGCCACAGGCTGCGTTGAATGAGCCTGATGGCACGGTCGAGGTCAGCCGCGCCGGGCGCCGGGCCGCAGCCCAGGGGCGGGCGGATTTCCTCGGTGCCGTGGTAAATCGCGGCGCCGCCGAGTTGCACGCCGAGGCTGCCGGCGCCGGCCGCCATTACCGGGCCGGCATTCGGGCTTTCCCAACCCGGGGCCTGCGTGCGCCAGCAGGCGAGGGCGGTGCGGGTTTGGCCGAGCACGGCGTAAGTGAGCGCAGTGAGGCGGGCGGGTAGCCAGTTCAGTCCATCATCAATGCGCGCTGCGGCCCAGCCGAAGTGATTAAACCGCTCAGTGCGGTAGCCCCACATGGCATCCAGCGTGTTGGCGAGGCGGAAAAGCACCGCGCCGGGGCCGCCGAGCAGGGCAAACCAGAAGAGCGTGCCGAAAATGGCGTCGTTGCCGTTTTCGAGTACCGATTCAACGCCGGCCTTGGCAACGCCGGAGGCGTCGAGTTGCGATGTTTCACGGGAAACGATCCAGCCGACGCGTTGCCGGGCTTCGTCCAGCCGCCCTTCACGTAACGGCCGGGCGACGGCTTCGGCGTGTTCGGCCAGGCTTTGCGCGCCGAGCGCCAAGTAAAGCAGCACGACATCGCTGGCGAAGGGCGCAAAGGGGCGCAGCCAAAAAGCCAGGCCAGCCGCTGGCAGCACGGCAATCAGCCAGCTCAAAACGCCGGCCAGCCGGGTGCGTCGGTTCAGGCCTTTTTCCAGCGCGGCGGCCAGTTGGCCGAAGCCGACGAGCGGGTGCAAGCGCGCCGGTTCGCCGAGCAGCCGATCAAGCAGTACGGCGCTCAATGCCGCCAAAGGCATGGCAAACGCCGGCCAAGATGCGGCCAGATCGGCGAAGCTGAAATTCATCGCGGGAAAATGCCGTTTTCCTGAATATTGGCCTGCATTTCGCGCAATGCTGCGGTCAACGGCAAATTTTGGCCAAAATCCGTGGCGCCCCACTGGTCATGAAAAACCAGTTCTTCGATCGGCAGGCGCGGTAGCCAGCCGGCTTTTTCCAGTTCCGGCTTGGCGTGAAAATGGCTGACGTAGCCGATGCAAAGATAAGCAATCGGCACGATGTTGGCGGGAATGCCCAGCGCCGCCTGCAATTCCGGCTGATTGAAAATGCTCACCCAGCCCACGCCCAGCCCTTCGGCACGCGCCGCCAGCCAGAGGTTTTGCACGGCGCAAACGCTGGAATACAAATCCATCGTCTTGATATGCGTGCGGCCGACGACGACCGGGCCGGTGCGCTCGCGGTCGCAGGTGATGCACAGGTTGATCGGCGCTTCGACAATGCCTTCCAGTTTCAGGTGGCTATAAACCTCGCGCCGCTCGTTCTCGAACATCGCCGCCGCTTCACTATTCGCCTTTTTGAAAACGTCATGCACGCGCTGTTTGATCTCGGCCGAACGCACCAGCAGAAAATTCCACGGCTGCATGAAGCCGACCGAGGGGGCGTGATGCGCCGCCATGAGCAGGCGACTCAAGACATCGTCCGGTACCGGCGTCGGCAAAAACTGGCCGCGCACATCGCGCCGGTTGAAAATGGATTGATAGACCGCCGCCCGATCAGCGTCGGAAAAGGCATGCGCCAGCGGCGTCAGTGATGCAAATTGCTGATGTTGATTTTCCATGGATTCCCCTTGTGGAAAAACGGTAGCTGCCTGGCCGTGCAGCCATTCAATGATCTCCTGGCCGGTCTTCTGACTCGGATTCAACCGTTGCCGCGCCTTCCCGGCGAGTATGTACTCTGACCAGTGGCAATTTGCGGCGAACGTCATCCTTACAGCGCTGGGCACGTGGCGGAATCACACCGCCTTCCCGATTCTCCATTCAGCGCAAACTGAACGGCACCCGGAGATACCTGCCCGAAAATTCGGGCGAAGGCGATGCTAAGCGAGGCAGCGCGAAAAGCCAAGTCGGTAGGTCAGGCGCTGGCGCCATGAGCAATGCGATAATCGCGCCCCCATTTCTTCAGGTTGACGCCAATGCACTGCTCTGCCCTGATGGTTCAAGGCACCACGTCGGATGCCGGCAAGACGACGCTGGTCGCCGCTTTGTGTCGCATTCTCAAACGCCGGGGCGTGCGTGTGGCGCCGTTCAAACCACAGAATATGGCGCTCAATTCGGCGGTCACGGTCGATGGTGGCGAGATTGGCCGGGCGCAGGCCTTGCAGGCCATGGCTGCCGGCCTTGAAGCACATACCGATTTCAACCCGGTTCTGCTCAAGCCGACCAGCGACAAAAAAGCTCAGGTGATCATTCATGGTCAGGTCGCCTTTGATCTCAATGCGCGCGCTTACCACGACTACAAACCGCGCGCGATGGCGGCCGTTTTGGCCTCCTGGGCGCGGTTGACCGCCGCTTACGAATGCGTCGTCGTCGAAGGGGCGGGTTCGCCGGCAGAAATTAATCTGCGCGACCGCGATATCGCCAATATGGGCTTTGCCGAAGCGGTCGATTGCCCGGTGATCATCATTGCCGACATCGACCGTGGCGGCGTTTTCGCCCATCTGGTCGGGACGCTCGATCTGCTCTCGCCGTCCGAGCAAAACCGGGTCAAAGGTTTTGTCATCAATCGTTTTCGCGGTGATATCACTTTGCTCGAATCCGGCCTCACCTGGCTGGAAGAACGTACCGGCAAGCCAGTGCTCGGCGTCCTGCCTTATCTGCACGGCTTGATGCTGGATGCCGAAGATGCGATTGCGACGGCTGCGGTCGACCAGAAAATCGCACCGAAATTGAAGGTCATTGCCCCGGCTTACCCGCGCGTTTCCAACCACAACGACCTCGATCCGTTGCGCCTGCATCCGGAAGTCGATTTTCGCTGGATCGGGCCGGGCGAAACGCCGCCGGCGGCTGATTTGATCGTGCTGCCCGGCTCAAAAGCCGTGCGCGCCGACCTCGACTGGTTGCGCCAGCAGGGCTGGGACAAGGCGATTCAGAAACACCTGCGTTACGGTGGCAAAGTGATCGGGTTGTGCGGCGGCTATCAAATGCTCGGTCATGCGATCGACGATCCGCTTGGGTTGGAAGGCAGCGCCGGGTCTACGCCCGGCCTCGGCGTACTGGACTGCGTGACGACGCTGGAAAGTGGCAAGCAGTTACGCAACGTCAGCGGCCATCTGGCTTTGCCGGGTCAGCCGTTAATGACCGGTTACGAAATTCACCTCGGCGTGACGCGTGGCGACGGCCTGAATCGAGCCGCCGTGCAACTGGCCGAGGGGGCCAGCGATGGCGCTATTTCAGCCGACAATCAAATTTTCGCCACCTACTGCCACGGCGTTTTTGACCATCCGGATGCGTTGACCGCACTCCTCGCCTGGGCCGGATTAGTCGAAACCGAACAGGTTGATTTCGCCGCACGCCGTGAGGCCGATCTTGATCGTCTGGCCGATTCCGTTGAGGCCGCGCTGGATTGGGAAAAACTCAGGCCGTATTTGCCGGGCTGAAATCAATGTCGTCGAAAACCGCATCGACACCGCTACTCTGCCAGGCGGCGTGACCGTCAAGAATGTTAAAAACATCAACGTGAACGCCTCCGTTGCTGGGCTTTCACCGCTAACGCATCCTCCAGCGCTGGCGTTCAGTCCCTGAGTGTTACCGCATCTAACCAAGGCGCCGCAAAGGGGGCGAAGACGGCACCACAGGGACGGGTAATTATTAAAGTGGTGTCACATTGGCACCATTCTTTACTTTTTGGTGCCAATCTGCCACCATTGAAATTGCCCCAATGAGGCATATTTTTTCAGCGAAATGCTGTTTATACGTCGAAGGTAAATACCTTTTTGAGTAAGCCTTTATAGACACATTAGTACGGGCGTGTTGCCCGTGAAGAGGAGTAAACACATGGCACAAACCAGGTTGCAGGACGCGACTTCGGTAAGCCGGGGTCGCATTACGGCAAGAGTCTCCCAACACGTCGTCGACGTGTTGGAACTTGCCGCCGGTATGGTCGGATCAACATTAAATCAATTCGTCACCCAAGCAGCTCTCGAGAAGGCAGAGAAAATCGTCGAAAACGAACGAACCCTTCAGATGTCCGAAAACACTGCGGCATGGTTCTTCAACTTGCTCGATAACCCACCCGCTCCCTCACAGAATCTGGTTGACGCTTTTAGTCGCTATAACGCGAGGAAGGCTGCAAATGCAGGTTCAAATTCAACCTTTGAGTTCAACCCATAACTGCAAAGGGTTCGACTGCGGCACGCCGCCGCTGAGTAAATGGTTGGTCGAAATGGCCAACCAGCAACAAAAGAAAAACATCGCGCGGACCTTCGTCCTGGTTGACGACTCTGCGCCGGAAACAGTTCTCGGGTTCTACACCCTGGCGGTCAGCGAAGTCAGCCGCGATGGGTTGCCAAACCTGAATAAATACCCCAACCGCGTCCCGGTCGTCCGACTTGGCCGGTTCGCGACACACACGACCCTGCAAGGCCAGGGCTTCGGCGAATATCTCTTGTTCAATGCACTGGAACGAGTGGTCGAGATTTCGCTGAATGCCGGCATCGCCGCCATCGTGGTCGATGCCAGAGATACAAAAGCCGCCGATTTTTACCGGCGCTATGATTTCCTGCCTTCGCTGGACAATCCCCTGCAGCTGTTCTTGTTGACCAAGGCGCTGCAAGCGGCAGTCCACCAGGCAACGCCGAAATCGGAACCCTGATCCGCCCCACGAAGAGAGGCCGGTGGGAGCAATCCGCTGGGTTTGAGAAATCGGCATAAGGGGCAGCCATTGACCCACGCTATTTCTTCCCGTAAGTCCCCTCGTGGTCAGGCGCGATGGTTAGAAGACGGATAAATTCACCGTCACGGTAAGCCGTCGCACGGCGGCCTTGGGAAATTCGTAGGGAATAGATGACATCCAGTCCTTCGGGGGGCTTGATGCTTACAATCTTTTCCCACTTCAGACCCGCATCCTGATACACCTGACGCCAAGTCATTTGGCGTAGCTTGTTAAGCGTTTCTAAGGCAGCATGCCGCTCCAGCTTCTGGAGCGTCAGCAGATTATGTTGAAATACCGGATTATTGAGGTCAAGCCTAACCAGGCAATCGGCAACCGGCTTAGCCACGCAGCTGCTCCAGCGCCTCAATCACATTAGCATCATCCGGTGGGTTTTCCTGCGCCCAGGTCAGCGCACTTTTCAGGTCAGCAGCAGCCTCGGGTTGATGCAACCAGCGTTCATTGTCAGGAACGACCGTCGCGGTACGTACCAGCCATACGCCTGGCTCCTGCTCCTCGACCAGCACCTGACGGCCCGCAAAACGTTTGCCCAAAGAGACCTGCCCGTTAGCACCAATAATCTTCACGCAAGGGTGAGAAACAACAGCGCCCATATATCCTCCAATATTCACAACGCACTAATGCACTAATGCACTAATTGGATGATAGCCTAACTAGGAATTTTTGCCAGCCCCATAAAAAAGCCTTGCCGAAGCGAAAGAAAGGATGAAAAGGGGTCAAAAGGAGAGGAAAAGGGGTCTGACCCCTTTTCCCTTTTCATTGCATTGGACACGAAGCGGCACCAACGTTCTTCTGGGGCGGCCAAGCCGCCAGGGCGAAGGCAGTGCATCGCTGATCGCTTGATCCTGATGGGTGACTGGCGCGATTCGTTCGCAGCCATACTTTGAAGAAACGGACGCGGTCAGCGATTGCGAGGGTGGTGAGAGAAGTAAAAAGACTGGCGGCTTGCGCCGCCATGGGGTTGTTTACTCGCTTGACACAGGCCGACTAATGGGTGACCCCTTTTATTTTTTTGCGCATGCACGGTTTGATGAGGGAGGACAGGTGTATTGGATTATGGCAAAGCTACTGAGGCACCGCCAGACGAAAGGGGCGGAAACAGCTAGGCTCAACCTAATGTCTTATGCATCTGTTCTCTACTCTACCCTTTTATTTAGAAAACAGCGCCTTGGCACGGCGCACGCTAAACTTGGGTTAGCTCATCCTGGCAGTACCTGTCCAGCCAGTTTCGCACTCGCCAAGCGATTAAGACTTACCCCTTGCTCAGCCGCCATCAGCGCAAGCTGACGGTGCAGTTCGGGCGGAATACGCACTCGAAACTCACCGCTGTAGTGCTTCTCTGACAAAGGTTGCGGGATCGGTTCGCCATTCGCCTCAAGATCGGCAACCACCTCAGCAACCACCTTGCGCACACCCGCCAGGGCCTCTTCGGGCGTTTCTGCCAGCCAGCTCAACGAGGGAAATTCGATACACAATCCGACGTGCTCAGCATCCTCGGGAGACCATGTAACGCGATAAGTGTAATGGTCAAGACTCATTGCCTGTCCTCCAGTTTGTCTATTGCTTGCAGTACCTGCCGCACTTGATAAGGCTTGGCCTTACCACCAGCGTCCTGAATATTGACTCGCGGATCGCCTTGCCATGGCATTTTGAAAATCAGGTGGCTTGTGCCGTTTTGGCGTGGCTCACCAAAAAACGCTTCGCAGACTTTGAGCAAATCAGCAAAGCGGACATTCGTCGGCTCTCTACGTAACTGTTCGAGAATTTTCTTGACTGAACTCATATGTAATATGGTGCCGCTATTGGAACCGCTTGTCAAACGGGATGCAAACCGTGTGGATGCGCACATAATGTCGCGGCCGACCTGAAACCGGCTGATTTCAGCCGGTGTGAAATTGGATTTTCTTGTTTTTGAATTTGTCATATAGCGAATTGGATTTTGTTCGCTGTTTGGGGTTTTCTTCGGTCTTCTTCTGGTGTCGAGTCTGTGCCTTGATCGATTTCTGGCAAGGAGCACGAAATGGCGCAGGCGGAACGACGCAAGTGTGTGCATTGCGGGGCGAGTTTTACGCCGGAAGCCCGTAACCAGCGGCATCAGCGCTACTGCACGGGGGCCCCGTGCCGGATCGCCAGCAAGCGCGCCAGCCAGGCGAAATGGCTCGCCAAACCAGAGAATCAGGACTACCACCGAGGCCCCGAAGCCGTCGAAAGCAATGAAAAGGGGTCTGACCCCTTTTCCTCACTTTTTTATTTTTAGAGCGTCGGCATAAGAGGGTTGATCAGTCGAACCACACAACATCACGAATCCAGATGCCGAGCCATATCCATACTGTCGTGCAGAATGCGAAGTATTTCGATCAAGCAGGCCGTTTCGTCGACACGAAACACCAGCTGGTGCCTACCCTTGCGCCCATGGCGAGCCACATGCAGTGTGGCCACGTCATCACCCAACTCAGAGCGCCTGCGCACATCAATCAGTTGCGGCCCTTCGTTCAAGGCCTCTAGCGCATCATTGATGACTTCGGTGTAAGACTCCAGCTGAAACGGTCCAAACTGCTCAAGCGTCCAATCAAGGATATCTTCGACATCTTGAGCGGCTTGATCAGCGAGGCGTACTGTCCAGCCACTCATCGGTGTTTCGCCAGCACACGCTTGCTGATAGCCGTGATGTGCGAGCGCAGTGACGCGGCATCGCTAAATTCGGTATAACGCCCCGCATCGATGTCGGCAATACCGACCGCCACTGCCTCGCACAAGGCAGCGAGTTTAGCGGCTTGCTCCGCCTCTCGCGCCTGAACAAGGCGCAAGCCCTCACGCAGCACCTCACTGGCGTTCTGGTAGTGGCCGCTAGCCACCATCTGCTCAACAAACTTGGCCTGACTGTCGGTCAGCACGACGTTGCGGGTAGGCATGGCAATCTCCAAAATGAGTTTATGGCATATTCTGCCAATGTTTCTTGAGTGAAGCAACCCACCTCGCTTATCCTCCGCGCCTTTTGCACAGGAGTAATTAAAAGGGGTCTTAATTAAAAGGGGTCTGACCCCTTTTCCCGACCCTTTTCCCCTTGTATTGTGAGAGAAGTAAAAAGACTGGCGGCTTGCGTCGCCATGGGGTTGTTTACTCGCTTGACACAGGCCGACTAATGGGTGACCCCTTTTCATTGGTTCCTGATCACAGCATGAAATAAAAAACCCCAGCTGGTTAGGCTGGGGTTGGATGGCTGAGGGCGAGAGTTGTGAGGATTAAATGACCCTGAACCCTTCGATTTTGCTATTTCTTATCCCTTGCAACTTGCCGGAAGAAACTTGGCCGGAATCGTACCGGTGCATACCCAAGTCACAAGGCCTGTAGCGGCGACGCCAGTTCCGGTCAAAATGATGCCCTGTGCGGCCGTCACTCCTCCTCCAACAGCCGTCGTAGCTAACGCGGTGATGACGCCGACGGTAGCGCTGGTTTGAGTGTAGGCAACAGAGGTTACGTATGTTGTCACCTGAGTGGAGATGCCGGCAGTCGCTGCATCTGCCGGCATCTCGCTTTTGGTCTGAAAGTATTCAGATACTGTGGTCT
>JAUYQT010000143.1 GCA_030697085.1 Azonexus sp.
TAGTCACCGAGCTTTTCCTTCCAGACGACCTTGCCGGTGTCTTTGTTGAGGGCTACCAGTTGTGCATCAAGCGTCGCGAAGAAGACCAGGTTGCCGTACAGCGCGGCGCCACGGTTGATCACGTCACAACAGGGCATGATGCCGTCAGGCAGGCGATGCTCGTACTTCCACAGTTTTTGGCCGGTTTTGACGTCGATCGCAAAGATGCGGCTGTAAGAAGCCGTGACGAACATTTTGCCGTCGCTGATCACTGGTTGTGATTCCTGGCCGCGCTGCTTCTCACCGCCGAAGGACATCGACCAGGCTGGCACCAGATTTTTTACCGATTTGGCGTTGATCTGGGTGGCCGGGCTAAAACGCTGGCCCTGGGTGCCGAGACCAAAGCTGACCACGTCGTTGGTTGTTTTGGCATCGTTAATAATATCGGCATCGGTGATGTCTTTGGCCTGCGCCGGGCTACCGGCGAAGATAAAGGCAGTGGCGACGGCGACAGCAAGGGCGCTCCGTTTGGGGAGGATGTGACTATGCATGGATTGTCTCCTGGGTTATCTATTGATTCCTGCCTTGGGCACGACGTTTAGCGCAATTCCCAAAGCCGAATGAAATGTCCGGCGGGCGTTTTCCATTCCCTGAGTCACCCCCCGGCAGAGAAGCGGGATTGCAAAGGCTGTGCCAAGTCGGCAGATTGGCGGTGTGATCGGCGTGGTTGGGTGATCGACGGCGATCTAGCGAATTTCGCCAGATTGTCTCGGGAGATATTCCCGCTGCTGAAAATGTCACCAGTTGCTCCAAAGTTGCACAGGCAAACTGTTGCGGTCGACCGGGTTTTTCGGCCAAAACCGCGTGATCGCCCATTCTGCCGGCCTGGGCGCGACATGGTTGGCTTTGGCACGCCGCTTGCGACCACTTGCTGACAACTCTGATATCTCGCCCTGAGAGGCGACAGGAGTGACCTAGGAGTGAGACAAGCGATGATTAAATATCCCCTGACCGTGGCCGCCCTGGCGCTGGCCGCGCTGATGCCGCCAGCCGAGGCCGCGGCGTTGCAGGAAAACGGCGACCCGCTGGATTCGGCCCGTTGGGCCGATATGCAGAAGGCTGTGCTGGCCGGCGCGCCAGCGCTGTTCGATCCACGCGTTTTGGTGATTGCGCCGTCCACTGCTGAAGACCCGATGCAGGTGCCGGTCACGGTCGATGCCCGGGCGCTGGCCAATGTGCAGGAGGTGATTGTTTTTGCCGACTTCAATCCCATCGTCCAGATTTTGCGCTTCTTCCCGGAAGCGACCGGCGCCTACCTCGGTTTTCGCGTCAAGCTGCAGCAATCGACGCCGGTGCGGGCCGCAGTGCGCACGGCCGATGGCATCTGGCATGTCGGCGGAACCTGGGTTAACACCGTCGGCGGCGGCTGCACGGCACCTTCGGCCGCTGCGGGTTCGCCGGAATGGCAGCAACGCCTGAATGAAGTGAGCGGGCGGCAATGGTCGGAAGGGCCGCAAACCGGTCGTTTGCGGCTGCGTATCGTGCATCCGATGGATACCGGTCTGGTCGCCGGGACACCCGCGTTTTATCTGGAAGAGATCAACTTTACCAACGCCGCCGGCAAACGCCTGATGCGCCTGCAAACTTACGAACCGGTTGCCGAAAATCCCGTCTTCACGCTGAATCGGGGTGAAATTGCCGGCCCGGTTGAAGCCAGTGGTCGCGACAACAACGGCAATGCCTTCCGCGCCCGGATCGCGCCATGAAACGCTGGCTCTGTTTGCCCGCTTTGCTGGCTGGCCTGGCTGACGCTGCCGATTTCGATTACGCGCTCAAGGCGCAGCGTATTGCCCCCGATGTCTATGTTTTTGTCGGCCGAACGGAAGACTTCACGCCGGCCAATGGCGG
>JAUYQT010000200.1 GCA_030697085.1 Azonexus sp.
ACAGGTGGCAAATTGATGAGGCAGTTCTGAACCGGGTAGTTATGGCGGGTGGGTCATGGTAAAAAAAACAGTGGCGAGGCTTGTTTCCGGCACGTTACGCGACCGGGCGGAAGCGCTTTTGGAAAAGTGCCCGGCCGTTACTGCTGGCGAGGCGGACGCCTCGCTCAAACTGTTGCACGAACTGCAGGTGCATCAGATCGAACTGGAAATGCAAAACGAAGGTTTGCGCCAGGCGCAGGCAGAAATCCAGGCTGGCCTGGCTCGTTACGCCGATCTCTATGATCTGGCACCCGTCGCTTACCTCAGTCTCGGTCGCGACGGTCGTATCGAGCAGGTCAATCTGCTGGCATCCAGTCTGCTCGGGATGCCGCCTTCGCAACTCGAGGGTAAGCGCTTTGGTGCCTTCGTCTGCCTGACGGCTCTGCCCGCCTACAATACTTTCCTGAGCCAGGCTTTTGCCGGCCTCGGCAAAACCTCATGCGAGTTGATGTTAGTCCCGGGCGGCAACCAGCCGCAGCTTTTCGTGCGCATTGCATCGGTGGCAGAAAACGCAGAGCAGGCTTGCCGGATGGTGCTCTTCGACATTACCGAACAAAAAAATGACGAGGAAGAACTGCAACTCGCGGCGCTGGTTTATCGGGCCATCGGCGAAGCGATCATGGTGACTGATGCGGCCAATCAGATCATCGCCATCAATCCGGCCTTTACCGAATTGACTGGCTACAGTGCCGAAGAGGCCATTGGCCATTGCAGCAATTTGCTCAATTCGGGACGCCAGTCTTCGGCATTTTTCGAGCAGATGTGGCATGCGCTGGAAACAACCGGGCATTGGCAGGGTGAGATCCTCAATCGGCGCAAAAATGGTGAAATTTTTGCCGAGTGGCTGGTGATCAGCAGCATTCATGATCAGGATGGTGCCGTCATGCGTCGGGTGGCGATGTTCTCCGACATTACCGACAGAAAGCGCGCCGAAGCAACGATCTGGCGGCAGGCCAATTACGATCCACTGACCGGTTTGCCCAACCGTAACCTGTTCCACGATCGACTGCAGCAGGAGATGAAGAACACGCTCCGCGAAGGCCTGTCTCTGGCACTGATTTTCATCGACCTCGACCACTTCAAGGAAATCAATGACAGCCTCGGCCACCCTGCCGGTGATCAACTGCTCATCGAAATGAGCGCCCGGATCAGCGCCTGCGTGCGCGATACCGACACCGTGGCACGGCTTGGCGGGGATGAATTCACGGTCATTCTGCCTGGCCTCGACGATGCCGGTCACATCGAAAAGGTGGCGCAAAAAATCCTCATGGCGGTTGCCGCACCTTTTCATTTTAGTGGCGAAACCGCCCATGTTTCCGGCAGCATCGGCATTACGCTCTATCCCGACGATGCGGCGGATGTCGAAGCGCTGATCCGGAGCGCCGATCAGGCGATGTATTCGGCCAAAGACCAGGGGCGTAATCGTTACCAATATTTTACGGCCGCCATGCAGCATGCCGCGCAGGCGCGCCATCTGCTCGGCAACGACCTGCGCGGGGCGGTCGCCGCTGGTCAGCTGATGGTTTATTACCAGCCGATCATCTGTCTGAGGACGGGGCGTTGCGTCAAGGCCGAGGCGCTGCTGCGCTGGCGGCATCCGACGCGCGGCATGGTCGGGCCCGCCGAGTTCATTCCGCTGGCCGAGGACATTGGCCTGATCAACGAAATCGGCGACTGGGTGTTTCGGCATGCCGCCAGCCAGGTGGGTGAATGGCGGGAAATGCTGGCCGATTGCCAGCAGGTCAGCGTCAACAAGTCGCCCCGCCAGTTCGACCGGCGACAAGGCCGCTCGAGTTGGGTCGACTATCTGCAACAGATCGGCCTGCCGGCTT
>JAUYQT010000268.1 GCA_030697085.1 Azonexus sp.
GCGTACCGGTTCGCCCGGATGGCAAAATTTCTGCCCCGTTGATCGACGATCTGAATGCCATGGGCAAGGATTCCACCGCACTAGCGCGGGATATCGAAAAAGAGCTGGCCAAGTTTATTCGTGACCCGGTTGTGACCGTTATCGTTACTGGTTTTGTCGGCCCCTTCAGTGAACAGATTCGCGTTATTGGCGAAGCAGCCAAACCGCAAATTCTTGCTTACAAACAGAAAATGACTGTGCTTGATGTAATGATCGCCGTTGGTGGCATTACCGATTTCGCCGATGGCAACAGCGCAACCATCCTGCGCACCTCGGAGAACAACGCGCAATACCAGGTTCGCCTGAAAGACCTGGTCAAACGTGGTGATTTCTCAGCCAACGTTGAAATGAAACCGGGTGACATTCTGATCATCCCGCAAAGCTGGTTCTGATCAATCAATTCTCAACGAATACCGCGCCGGCTAAAACCGGAGCGGTCGTAAGCTTGGACTCCTAGATGGAAGATATTCTTCGTCAGGCGCTCGTTATCCTGCGCGCAACCTGGAAACATCGCCGCCTCGGGATGCTGGTTGCCTGGGTAGTGGGCGCGATTGCCGCCGGTGTAATTCTGCGCATTCCCGATCGATACGAAGCTTCGGCTCGAATCTTTGTCGATACGCAGTCAATATTGAAGCCGCTAATGTCCGGCCTGGCGGTACAGCCCAATATCGAACAACAAGTCATGATGCTGAGCCGCACCCTGATCAGCCGCCCCAATGTTGAAAAACTGGTGCGCATGGCCGACCTTGATCTCAACATCAAAGGCAAGGCCGAGCAAGATGCACTGGTCGACGGCCTGATGAGTACCTTGAAGATTCAAAGCGTCGGCCGCGACAACCTTTACGGTCTCTCTTACCGCGACACCGACCCGGCAAAAGCCCAGCGTGTCGTTCAGGCGCTGGTATCCATCTTTGTCGAATCCAGCCTTGGCGACAAACGCTCGGATTCCGATTCAGCACGTAAATTCATTGAAGAACAAATTCGTGGTTACGAGAAAAAACTTCAGGATGCCGAAGCACGACTGAAAGATTTCAAGGTACGTAATATTGAACTCCAGTCCGGAGACGGAAAAGACTCACTCGGGCGATTAGCGGATACAAACAGCCAGCTCAGTCAAGCAAGACTTGAACTTCGTGAAGCTGAAAATGCGAGAGAGGCCCTAAAACGGCAAATTCTGGGTGAAAACAACGGGCCAAGTGGTGACTCCTCGATCGCTATGCCAGAGCTTGACGGCCGCATCGACTCACAAAAACGAAATCTCGACATGCTCCTGCAAAAGTACACCGAGCAGCATCCGGATGTGCTCAATACCCGCCGCGTGGTCAAAGAACTCGAAGATCAAAAACGTAAGGAAGTTGCCGAACTCAGAAAAGCTGCAGCAAGCAACCCAGGACTCATGATGGGTAGTGGTTCAGCAAGCATGGAACTCAAGCGCTCGTTGGCTGCCGCCGATGCCGCAGTAGCCACCTACCGTACCCGTGTCACCGAATACGAACTGCGTCAGGGACGACAAAAAGAGCTGATGAAAACGATGCCAGAAATCGAGGCAGAATTCACACAACTGAATCGCGACTACGAAATCCATAAAAAGAATTACGAGCAACTAGTCACCCGGCGCGAATCTGCCGAATTATCAGGTGATCTTGATGCAGCCGGTTCCGTCGCCGATTTTCGTTTGATTGACCCGCCGCGCGCCTCCATGACGCCGGTCGCGCCAAATCGTTTGCTGCTATTACCCGGTGGTCTTTTACTCGCGCTTGCAGCGGGTTTGTTTGCCGCCTTTGCAACCAGTCAGATTCGCCCGGTATTTTTCGATGGCAAAACGCTGCGGGACGAAACCGGCTTGCCGCTACTCGGCACCGTTTCGCTGATCCCTAATGAAGCCCGGCACCTCAAGGAACGGGCAAGTCTGCATCGCTTCCTGATCGCCACAGCTGGGCTGATCGTTGCCTACGGCGGCGGCATTGCCGCCCTTACCTTTTTTTCCCAACGCGTCGCCGGAGGTTGATCGATGAGTTTGATTGAACAAGCGGCCAAGCGTCTAGAGCAACTTCGCCAGGCAGGTGTTGAACTCCCTGAAGAAGCCCCTCTTCGTGTACCGACAACCGTATCAACATCGGCCAAACCGGCGCACGACCCTTACGCCGCCAAAATCAGCCAACCCCAGCCTGAGCTCCCCAAGCCGGTTCCTGATAACGCCCCGACCGCCTCACGTAATCGCGTTGAACTGAATCTCGAGGCTATTTCAGCCTCCGGACTCCTCGTTCCGACGGCGACACGCACCCAGTTGGCCGACGAATACCGCGTCATCAAGCGCCCTTTGATCGCCAATGCGACCGGCAAAGTCGGCACCGTCCTGCAAAACGGCAATCTGATCATGATCACCAGCGCGTTGCCGGGTGAAGGTAAAAGCTTTACCGCAATTAATCTGGCGATCAGTATTGCCATGGAACTCGACAACACCGTCATGCTGGTTGATGCCGACGTTTCCCGCCCTTCCGTACTCAACATGCTAGGGCTACCGCCAGCGCCAGGCCTGCTCGATGTCGTAATGAAAAACTCAGTCGACATTTCCGAGGTACTGCTGCGTACCAATATCGAAAAATTATCCATTCTACCCAGCGGCACCGCACATGCCCGCGCCACTGAGCTCCTCGCCAGTGAGGCAATGACTCGACTGCTCGATGACATGTCAGGCCGCTACAGCGACCGCATCATCATTTTTGATTCACCACCACTTCTGCTCACCACCGAATCTCGTGCACTCGCCACTCACATGGGGCAAATCGTCATTGTCGTCAATGCTGAAAATACCGCCCAGGCTGCTGTCAAACAAGCGGTTGCGGCGATTGAAGGCTGCCCGGTCAAAATGATGGTGCTCAATCAAGCCAGACAATCTTCGACCGATGGCTACGGATATGGCTACGGCTACGGATACGGACATGCAAACTAAGTTACTAACCATTTACCCAATGACCACCCTGCTGTTGTGCTGTTTCAGCGCAACAGCATTAGCTCAAAGTACGCCCGGCGCTTTGCCCACCGCGGGATCAGGCACACAAACGACCTCCGGCCAAGTGACCCCACTCGCTCAGGATGCAGCTGATGATATGGCATCAACCCAAAGCCGCACTTGGGATATCAAGCCACGCATTACGCTGACCGAAACCTTGACCGACAATGCCAACATCAATCGAACAAGCAGCGGCAAACAAAGCGATGCGATTACCCAAGTGGCACCCGGCATTCGCATTGAAGCCCGGACAAAACGCCTTAAAGGTTATTTTGATTACTCTTTGAGGGGTCAGTTTTACGCCAATCAACCTGACTACAACCGCAACCAGAACTCACTCAATACCTTTGCCACGCTTGAAGCAATCGACAACTGGCTTTTCCTCGACTTCAGCGGCGTCATTGCTCAACAGACGATTTCTGCCTTTGGTCCTCAATCAACCAGCAACACCGCAATCAACAACAACAGCACAGAAACCTCAACCTATCGTTTCTCACCCTACATCCGCGGTCAACTGGGCGGAACAGTCGATTATTTACTTCGTTACACCCAGTCCGCAACACAATCGAGCAACAAGGTTGCTTCGAATGTCGATATCACCCAATGGACCGGTCAAATAAATGGCAGCACACCATTTAAAAGCTTGCGCTGGGGCATCAATGCCAACCAGCAGACGACCGACTACAGCAGGGGACGCAAAACCGATGCCGAGCTTGTCCGCGGCGTCTTTAATTATGTGATCACCCCGCAGTTCCGTCTAAACGTCAGTGCTGGCCAGGAGTCGAACAACTACGCCTCGCTCGAACAGAAATCCAATACCACGCACGGCTATGGTTTTGACTGGAACCCGACCCAACGCACCAAGCTTTCTGTCTTCAAGGAAAAACGCTTTTTCGGTAACGCGCATAACATAAACTTAACTCACCGTTTCCCAATGAGCAGCATTAGCTTCACCGACACCAAAAATGTCTCGGTTCTGCCCAACCAGTTCGCCAATGCCAGCCTGAGCAGCCTCTATCCGCAATTCGCTCAGATCTGCAGCCAAATAATTGGCAGCGGCCAGGATCAATCATTCATTGATAGCTGTATTTTGTCTATCCTGGGTGACGAAACCAATACGCAGAGTAATAACTCCGCCTTGAATTCTCGCGCCACCATTCAGCACCGGCAGCAACTTTCGCTCACCTTGTTCGGCGCCCGAAATACCCTGACCTTGATGGCGAACCGCAGTGAAAATCAATCGACCCTGGCTGGCGCTGCCAACGACGATTTATCAACCTACTCGACGATCAATCAGCAAGGCATGAGTGTGAACTTGTCACATCGCCTCAGCGAACTATCCAATCTCAACCTGCTTGGCTCGCTCCAGGAAAGTAAAGGCAGCGGCACCACCTCAATCAAGACAACGACGACCCTTTACCAGGTCAACGTTTCGACCAAACTCGGTACCAAAA
>JAUYQT010000279.1 GCA_030697085.1 Azonexus sp.
TGACGCTGCGCCTAAACCCGAGGGATGCCGAACGTATCCGGACCCAACTCGCTGAACAATTCACTCAGACGAGTACCCAGATCATCGAAGATAGAGAAATAAGCCCCGGTGGCTGCCTGCTTCAGGCGGGCACCAGCGAAGTCGACGCGACCATTGAGACGCGCTGGAAACGGGTGCTCGAAGCGATCGGAACAGAGCCTCAAGCATGGCTGAACCACTAAACGTCGAGTTTCCGGACCACGCGGCACGCTGGAACTCTTTTCTGCAAAACTGCAGCACCGCAGCCAGCAACGCCCAGCCATTATGGCCCATTGGGCGCCTGACGCGGATTAACGGGCTGGTCATGGAAGCCGCCGGACTAAAGTTGCCGCTGGGTAGCACCTGCCGTATTTATCCCGTAAGCGGTGCGCCCGTCGAAGCCGAAGTTGTTGGCTTTGCCAGCGAGAAGCTTTACCTGATGCCATCCGATGATGTCTATGGCCTTGCCCCCGGCTCAAAGGTTGTGGCTTTTGAAACGCCTAGCCCGGCACTCCGGGTAGACAGCCCGACACCATTCCGCCGCCGCTCGATCGACCGTGTCAAACAAGCGCCGGTGGGTGAAGAACTGCTTGGCCGCGTGCTCGATGGCGTCGGCCGCCCACTCGACAATAAAGGCCCGGTGCTAGCCACCCAATCGAGAGCGCTGCAAAGCCGACCAGTTAACCCAATGCTGCGCGCCGCTATTCACCAGCCGCTGGATGTCGGCATTCGGGCCATAAATGCGTTGTTGACCGTAGGAAGAGGGCAGCGCATGGGTTTGTTTGCCGGCTCAGGCGTCGGCAAGTCCGTGCTGTTGGGCATGATGGCCCGTTACACCGAAGCTGAGGTCATTGTCGTCGGCCTGATCGGCGAACGCGGTCGCGAGGTCAAAGAGTTCATCGAGCAGATTCTCGGTAATGAAGGCATGCGCCGTGCCGTTGTCGTTGCCGCGCCGGCTGATACCGGGCCACTTATGCGCTTGCAGGGCGCCGCCTATGCAACCACCATCGCCGAGCACTTTCGCGACGAAGGCAAGCAGGTTCTACTGATCATGGATTCGCTCACGCGCTACGCCATGGCGCAGCGAGAAATCGCCCTGGCCATTGGCGAACCCCCGGCAACCCGCGGCTACCCCCCCTCCGTTTTTGCCCGCCTGCCACAATTGGTTGAGCGCGCTGGTAACGGAATTGAAGGCGGCGGCTCGATTACCGCTTTTTATACCGTGCTGGCGGAAGGCGACGATCAACAGGACCCCATCGCCGACTCGGCCCGCGCCATTCTCGATGGCCATATCGTGCTTTCGCGAACACTGGCGGATGCCGGTCATTACCCGGCCATTGATATCGAACAATCGATTAGCCGGGCGATGGTGAATCTGATTGACCAGCCGCACATGGATCAAATTCGCAAATTCAAGGTTCTGTTTTCCCGCTACCAACGCTCGCGTGACCTGATTTCGGTCGGCGCCTATGTGCCGGGTTCCGACCCCGTGCTCGATCAGGCGATTAATCTTTACCCAAGGATGGAAAGCTTCTTGCAACAACAATTGACTGAGCAATCAGATTTCGCGAGTAGTGTCAGCACTCTGAAATCTTTATTCTGATAAGTAATGGCACAATCTTTTCCCCTGCAAACGCTACTCGAACTGATGCAAAGTCGCACCGACGAGGCGACGCGCAAACTCGGCCAACTGATCTCGGCCGAACAGAGCCAGCGCAGTCGTTTATTGATGCTCGAAGAATACCGGGAAGAATATGCCCAGCGCCTGCGTGACGCTAACGCGCAAGGGATTACCCGCTTGATTCTGCGTAATTATCAGGATTTTCTCGCCCGTATTGATGAAGCCATTGAGCAACAGCGCCTTGCCGTGATGAGTTCCGAGCGCAGCACCAAAGCCGGCCAGGCACAGTGGAGCGACCAAAACAAGAAACTCAAGGCCATCGACACCCTCTCCGAGCGCCATGACGCACGTGAGCGTTACCGGGAAAACAAGCAGGAGCAAAAATTGCTGGATGAGTTTTCGTCGCGCAAATACAGCACCCAGGACCCAAGCGATTAGCGAATCCGGCACACACATTGCTTATAAGTGGATAAACAACGTCCACCAAAGGATTCAAAATGGGCCTCAGCGTTATCTCCTCATTGCCCAACGGCATCAGCTCTGCCGCTTCTGCACAAATCAATGGCCTTGCCGAAGGACTACCAGGAGAGTTTGCCGCCCTGCTCTCTGGCGGCCTGCTCCCAGCCGGCCAACTTGGCACCACTAGAACATCGGCCAATCTGACCCAATTAACGTCAGACATAACGAAACGGGAGAAAGACCTCAAACTTTCCGCAGAGGATATTCCGGCGGAAACGATCAATTTGCTCGACCCATCGATGTTGACCGCGCTCACCGGCAAACCACTCGTAGCCGCAGACATTACGGCACGGGAAACGATTGGCCTGCGAGTCAAAATCGACCAGCAGGATGGCGCAATGGCTGACAACGCGGAAACGCCTGTGGCCGAGAACTCAATTTTGTCACCAGACATGCCAACGCGGCATTCAATCGAGCTTCAGGCAGCGATGAGCCAGCTTGATGGACAGGCTGCGAACGTCCCGGCTTTGCAGCCGGAGATCGTGGCACGTGGAGGCGCCGGGCGCCCTGTCGGAACAGAGGGAAATGAAAAACGTATTCCCGGACTCCTAAACCCCTCCGGCACCAACCCAGATCGCAACGAGGGACGTGTTGCGCCAAGAACGCAGAAGGATGATCTCGGCGCCTTTGAAAAACTCCTGCCAGGGGGCCTGCGCAACGCACCAAGCGGCACTCTTGGCAACGAGACGGCAAAATTTGCCGGCGAAATTAAAGCGTTGGAAACAACAAGCCCAACGCAAACCGCAAATACCCTGACCAATTCACTAGCCAGGCCATCACAGGCCACCCCCAGCGCTGACCAGACAAATATTCATAGCCATCTTCGCGAAAATACATGGACGCAAGAATTTGGTGAAAAAGTGGTCTGGCTGGCCAAAAACGATCAACAATCAGCCCGCATCAACATCAACCCGCCAGAGTTGGGCCCCGTACAAATCACGCTCAGCCTTAACGGTGACCAAGCCAAGATCGCCTTCTCTTCGCCGCACCCCGAAGTTCGGCAGGCCATTGAAAGCGCAATGCCGCAACTCAAAGAGATGCTCTCTTCTGCAGGTATCAATTTGGGACAAAGCAATGTCGGCGCTAATTTGTCCCAACAAAATCCTGACAATCCTTACCAGACGGCAAACCCGAAGCACTTGGCAGATGAAAACGCTATACTTCCGGCCAATGATAAAGCTTTGAACACAAGCAGCGGTTCAGTTCTGCTAAGAGGACGCGGCATGGTCGACTTGTTCGCGTAATCAAAATCCGGAATATCTAGAAAGGGACGAAAATGGCGAAAGATGCCAAGCCAGCAGAAGAAGGGGCCGAAGCCCCTCCCAAGAAAAGCAAAAAATTATTAATCATCATCGTTGCTGCCGTACTGGTTTTGGCTATCGCTGGCGCTGGTGCCTTCATGCTGCTCAAAGGCGGAGATCACCCGGAAGAGGATGACGAAGAAGTCGCCACAGAAACCGCAAAGCCGAAAAAGAAAAAAGGGGACGCAGCGGCCATACCTGTTTTTGTGAATCTTTAAACTTTCACGGTTAACCTCATCCACGAAACCGGAGACCAGTACCTGCATGTGAT
Source organism: Azonexus sp. (assembly GCA_030697085.1). Lineage (GTDB taxonomy): Bacteria > Pseudomonadota > Gammaproteobacteria > Burkholderiales > Rhodocyclaceae > Azonexus. The sequence continues at coordinate 3,731 of JAUYQT010000279.1, forward strand.
CCTGGCCCTAGAGCTGGAAGATGCGA
>JAUYQT010000740.1 GCA_030697085.1 Azonexus sp.
AAATTAAAGGATATGCCTATTGATAGGCTGTATCTTTCCATTGATAGACAGGAATATTCTGTCAACTGGAATGAACGGAAAGACAAAAGAAATATTATTATTACTTCAATTGCTAGTGCAGACAATAAAACTGGCTATATCTTCGGTATGAATCCAAACTTTGATGGAAATATAGATATTGAAGCCATTGAAGAAGACGCACTAAACCTTAATGAATCTTCTAAAACTGTTCCATTCCGTAAGTATGCTCGTTTGTGGCTCAAACAAGATTATATTGAATCGGCCAACAGGAAAAAATACAGAAAATCAAACAAACCTGCTCAAGATTTAAAACAAGAAATTGCCAATACTTATGATTCAGTTGTGGCTAGACCAGATGTAGAAGCATTTGACGAAAAAACCAATGAACAGAAATTGCCTAACTATGGTGCACAGGTAAAAGCAGAATACACAATGATTGCTCATTTTCATCTACTCAAAAAGATGATGAAAAATGTAGGTAAGTGGCGATTCATGTTAGACCAAGATTCAGGCATTAGAGGTTCATGTTTTTCTGTATTTCAAAAGGAAATCTCTGAACATACAGCCGATGCTTTTTATGTGGCCATTGAGAAGAATCTAACGGTTGATGCAAAACGGAAATTAAAAGCAATTGCTCAAGTTGAATTTAATAAGATTAAAAATGAAAATCCAAAACTTTCAGACAATGAAGTAAAAATTGAAATGTTGAAAATGGAAATTCAAGCCAAAGTTGAGATTGGGGAATGGAAAGACAAATGGATTAAACACCCATTCCCAACAATGTCTGAACCAAACAAAGCAATGTGTTGGCTAACTGAGTATGATAGTGATGAAATGGATTTAACCCATAAAGCATGGCTATATAATAAAGCCAGTATGCATGGTGTAGATTCGTTCTTCCAAAAGGTTCGTAGAAGAATTGCCATGCTTGAAAGACCTATTGAATCTGCCAGCACTGGACGAACCTACAATGGTTATGGTGCATACAATCCAAGCATGATTGTCAAACTCTTGGAAATTTTCCGAGTAGTTCATAACTACATTGATACCAAGAAAGAAAATGGAGTAGTGACAACACCAGCAATGAGGCTAGGATTGGCAAATGCCCCACTTACCTACAAGGCAGTCCTTTACAACGAATAAATCCAATCAAGAGCCTTCTAGCATTGTTCTGAGCCAACCTAACCAGTTGGCTTTTTCTTCATCTACTTCCTGAATTCCTACCTGAAGACAGAGCAGTTCATGGCGAAGCCATACAGAAAACCGATTGAGAAAATCATCAATCTACAGAAGACTTTTCGACCTGCTTGCTTCCTGGTATCCTGGACTTGTTAACTAACTTATTGATTACTATAAAAATGCCTGCGAATTCGTCAGTAATTTTCATAGACGAAAAAAAGCCCCAAATCGCTATAAAATGGGGCTTTTTCTTAAATTTCCCTACTTAAAAAACAACACGATTTCGTAGGGGCTTGCAAATTCGCGGGGCTTTTTTGTTTCGAGAGACTCGAAAGAATTATTTGCCTGTTTTGGTAACAGCAGCAATATTGGCTTGCGCTTTTTCTGCGAATTGCTTGGCTACCGTATTCATATTGCCAAATGCGGAGTTTGCAGCAGCAATTGCGTTCTGGATGGCGGCAACCGCGCCTTCAGAACCAACCGGTGCCGATTTGGTTGCCAATTCAACCATGCTGGCAATCGACTTCTGAAAATCGCCGAACTGAGCTTCGATCACTTTAGCCAGTTCTTGCTGGGCTTCAGAAGTAATTTCATAAGCTGAACGGGAGTAGGCAACCGCTTTCTCAACAGCCGGTTGGGCCAGCGAGGACTGAGCTGCCAGCGCAGCTTGCGGGTCTTTAGCGCCGAGTACCGTCTTGACGCCGGAAACGGTGTCTTCCAGTGCGGAGCGGGCCGTATTCAGATTCAGGGCAGCGATACGCTCGGCAGAAGCCAGGGCGGTGTTGGCAACCGACAACAGGGAATCAACAGTGGCTTTGTTGGCGGCGGCGAATTGTTCTGTATTGATAGACATTTGTTGTCTCCGAAATATGGTTAGCGATAAGTTCGGTAACGAGTATAACTCATTATTATTAGAAATTGTGCACTGCAGCAATCGTTCAGATTAAAAATTTCTCTTCATTCAATCGCCGCCAGAATCCCCTTTAATAGGGCCCAGCTGCGGTCAACCGCCAAAACCTCGACAGATTCACCGGGCGCATGGGCGCCGCGAATGGTCGGGCCGAAGGAAACGATATCGAGGCCCGGATATTTGGCGCCGATGATGCCGCACTCCAGACCGGCGTGAATGACCTGAACGCTTGATTCCGCACCGAAGTCGCGGCGATAAACAGCCTGGCACAAAGCCAGTAACGGCGAAGCTGGATTCGGCGCCCAACCGGGGTAATAGCCGGATTTTTCGGCCACTGTGCCGCTCAGGGCAAACAGGCTGACGATCTCGTCGGCTAGCGCGATGCTGGCAGTATCGCGCAGCGAACGAACCATGAAATTGCAGGAACCGCCATCTGCCTGTAAATCCACCATGCCAAGATTGTTTGAGGTTTCCACCACACCCGGCACCTGGCGGCTCATTCGGTGCACGCCGTGCGGTGCTGCATGTAATGAAGCCAGCCAGATTTCCTGCTCGACCAATGACATGACCTGGGTGGCGACAGCAGGCAGCGTTTCCAGGCGCAAGCCGTCATCCACACCGCTTAGTTCCTGCTGCAATAGCGACTGTATCTCCAACAAAATTTCGGGCAGTTGCGCCAGCATTTCGACCGGCCCGGCGATGATCGCCAACGCTTCACGGGGCAAGGCGTTGCGTGCCGAGCCACCGCTCAACTCAGCCAGGCGCAGGGGGAATTTTGCCGCCAGTTGGCGCAGCACACGCACCAGCAGCTTGATGGCGTTGCCTCGTTCCTCATGAATATCGACACCGGAATGTCCGCCGCGCAGACCGCGCAAAACAATGCGGCAGGCCTGATAACCGGCCGGCAGATTCTCGGCCTCCCCCTTTCGCGCCACATTCACATCAAGCCCACCCGCGCAACCGAGATAAAACTCGCCCCACTCCTCGGTATCAAGATTGAGCATCAAGCGCCCTTGCAAAATACCTGGCGGCAAGCCCTGCGCGCCCCCCATGCCGGCTTCTTCATCCACCGTAAACAAGGCTTCAAGCGGGCCATGTGCCAGACTCGGGTCTTCAAGCGCCGCCAGCATCAGTGCTACGCCAATACCATTGTCGGCGCCCAGCGTTGTCTTTTCGGCAATTAGCCAGCCATCGCGCAATATAGGCTGGATGCCATCGCGGGAAAAGTCGTGGTCGCTATCGGCATTTTTTTGACACACCATATCAAGATGCGATTGCAGGATCACCCCGGGAAAGCTTTCTCGTCCCGGACTCGCGGGCTTGCGAATAATCAGGTTCCCAACGCGGTCGACCGTAGCATCCAACCCGCGGGCCTCGGCCCAGGCTTGCAGTGTGTCGCGCAGGCGGGTTTCCTGTTTGGAGGCGCGGGGAATAGCGCAGAGCGTTGCAAAATGTGACCAGACGATGGCCGGCTGAAGCATGGCAAAGACTTCCTGATGCGGCGATACAGGCATAACAAAAGGCTCCAAACAATTCAAAACGAGTAATTCAGGCGCCGGCCCGCAAGGCGAGGAGCGGTGGTGTCTTTAACAGACGGGCTACGGCAAGCCAGCCGGTCAGGACAGCCAGCACGGCACCGCCAAAGGTGGCCAACAGAAGCAGTAGCGGCTGAAAATCCAGGTCAAGCTGAAAAACCTGACGAGCAATAATCTGCCCCAGCAAAGCCGCTCCGGTCGCTGCAATCAAACCGGCAATCGCACCCACAACTGCCAGTTCAACCAGCAAAGCCTGACGCAATTGTGCCCGTTGAGCGCCCAGGGCGCGCATCAGGGCGAGTTCATAACGGCGTTCATCAAAGGCAGAAAGCAGCGCCGAATAGAGCACAATGCCACCGGCCAGCAGCGTGAAAATGAAGATGAACTGGACTGCCCCGGCCACCTGAGAAACGACTGACTGCAACTGACGAATCACTTCGCCAACATCGATCATGGTCAGATTGGGAAAACGGGCGATCAGTTGTGACGCGACCGCGGCCTGCTCTGGTGGCAGGTAAAAACTGGTGATCAGACTGGCCGGCACGTCTTCGATAACACCGGGTGGCATCATCACGAAGAAATTAACGCGCATCGAATCCCAGTCCAGCTTGCGCAAATTGCTGACCCGCACTTTCTTCTCGACACCGGCAATCGAAAAGACCAATTCGTCACCGAGCTTGATTGCGAGCGTCTGGGCCAGTCCTTCTTCAATCGAAGCCACGCCCTGCCCGGCTTCTTCAGGTGTAAACCAATGGCCGGCGACAACCTGATTACCGGCCGGAATATCGGCCCGCCAGGAGAGATTGAATTCTCGGCTTACCAGGCGTTGCGCCCGATCATCGTCGGGAAAGCTGTCCGGACTGACCACTTTTCCGGCAATGCTTTGCAGGCGCCCACGAATCATCGGCGCCAGGTCCGCCTTGATCCCGGCAGCGCTCAAGGCCTGAGTCAAGGCCGGACCCTGGGTCGGTTGAATATTGATCAGAAAGCGATTCGGAGCATCGGCGGGAATCGCGGTTTGCCAGGCATCGAGCAATTCGGCCCGTGTCACAGTGAGCAAGAGCATCGCCATCAGGCCAATAGCCAGCGCGACAATTTGTAGTGCGCTTGATGTCCTGTGACGAACCAGATTGGCCAAACCCTGGCGCCAGCCAAAACCAGCCGAACCGCGCAAGCGCGCCACGATATTGATCGCCAGCCGGGCAATCAGCCAGAAACCACCGAGGGCCAGGACAAAACCAGCCACCGCCAGCCCACCCAGCCGCGCATCACCCGCTACCAAAAAGATCAGGCCGGACAAGAGCAACAAGCCAAGCAGATAGCCGCCGATCAACAACGGGCGTGGCGGCCCCAGTTCACGGCGCAGCACGCGTAACGTCGGCACTTTGGCCAATTGCAGCAGCGGTGGGAAAGCAAAGCCGAAAAGCAGCACGCCAGCGACGCCCGCACCGAGCCAAAGCGGCTGCCAGCCTGGCCAGGGCAAACTGATGGTGAGTAACTTGCCGAGCCAGTCAATCAACACAAAATGGGCGGCGAATCCGAGCAGATAGCCGGTCAGGGTTGATAGTAGTGCCAGCCACAAAAAAACCGCAGCATGCAACAGGATCAGCCGTCTTTGGGTCAACCCCAAACAACGCATGATGGCGCAGGCATCAAGATGACGCTGCATATAGCGACGCGCCGCCAGCGCCACCGCCACGGCAGAAAGAACCACGGTCAATAGTGTCGCCAAGCCGAGAAAACGTTGCGCTCGATCCAGCGCGTTACGAATTTCCGGACGAGCATTTTGGGCATCTTCCAGCCGTTGACCGCGGGAGAGCTGTGGTTCGGCCCAGCGCCGGAAAGCAGTCAATGATTTCTCGTCGCCCGCCAGCAGCAAGCGATAGCGCAGGCGCGAGCCTGGCTGGACCAGCCCGCTCGACGGCAGGTCATCGAGATGCATCATCAAGCGTGGTGCCAGGCTAAAAAAGTTCATGCCACGGTCTGGTTCCATGGTCAAAATCGCGCCCACCGGCAAACGCTGCTGGCCAACGGCCACCAACGTCCCGGGCAAAGCCGGCAAGGCACCGCTCAAGCGTTCATCGAGCCAGACCTCGCCGGGCTGCGGGCCGCCATCGCTCGGCATACCGGCCACGCCTGGCTGCTGGCGGATCGAGAGCCGGCCGCGCAAGGGATAGCTCGAACTAACGGCCTTGATTTCGACTAACTGAGGCTGGCCACTCGCCATCACCATGCTGGGAAAAGTCAGCGTCTCGGCTATTCGCAAGCCCCGCTTTTGGGCCTCTGACGTGAGGCTATTCGACCAGGGTTGATCGCCGACTAAAATAAGATCACCGCCCATTAACTGCTGCGCCTGCCGATCAAGCGCCAGACGGACACGGTCGGCAAAGAAGCCAACGGCAGTGACGGCAGCGACGGCAATGGCCAACGCGACGAACAACAGGCGAAGTTCGCCGGAGCGCATTTCGCGTCCAAACAGGCGCCAGGCGAGCGTAATCATAAAAGCAACGACCAGCGGGCACGAAACTCGGCAGGGGCGACGGCCTTTCCATGCAGATAACCCTGCAATTGCTGACAACCCAAGGCAGCTAAAAATGCCGCTTGCTCCACTGTTTCGACGCCCTCAGCCACGACCTCGAAACCAAGCCGGGTCGCCAGTTCCATCACCGTCCGAATAATCGCCTCATCACCCGGATTCTGGCCGATTCCACTGACAAAGGACTGATCAATTTTTAATTGCTGCACCGGCAACATCTTCAAGTAACTAAGCGACGAATAACCCGTCCCAAAATCATCAAGCGCCAGGCTGATACCAAAATCACGCAAACGTTGCAGTAGACCGCAGGCATCGCCCACGGCCATCACCACCGACTCGGTCAGTTCAAGTTTGAGAATGCTTGCGTCCATGCCGGTTTCGTCAAGAATATCGCCCAGCGTATCGATGAACTCGGGCCGCTCAAGCTGCCTGACTGAAAGATTGACCGAGACCTGCGGCAGATCGAAACCGCTGTGTCGCCACTGCATCACCTGCCGGCAGGTTTCCCGCAACACCCAGTTGCCGAGCCGAATAATGATTCCGGACTCCTCGGCCAGCGGGATGAATTGGGACGGCATGACCAGACCCAACTCCGCACTATTCCAGCGGAGCAGCGCTTCAGCGCCGACCAGTTGCCCACTGTGGGTATCCACTTGTGGCTGAAAAAAAACAGCAAGCTCGCCATTATCGAACGCCCGACGCAGCAGGTTTTCCATACGGATACGATCCTGCGCATCACGCGTCATTTCCGGCGTGTAGAAATGAAATTGTCCGCGGCCAATCGCCTTGGCCCGATACATCGCCGAATCGGCATTGCGCATTAAATCGACCATACTTTCTGCATCACCGGGAAAAAGGCTGATGCCAATGGATGCCGAGAGGAAAAACTCATGCTCGCCGATGGCAAAAGGTGTTTCAAAAGCGTCAATGATTTCCCGAGCCAATACGGCCACCTCGCCCTGGGTGCGCACCGACTCCATCAGACAAATGAATTCATCGCCGCCCAGCCGGGCCAGCATGTCGATCAGCCGCACATGCTCGGAAAGGCGCGCCGCGACAGCCACCAGCAATTCATCACCAACACCATGACCGAGTGAGTCATTGACCTGCTTGAACTGGTCGAGATCAATAAACAGCACGGCCAGTTGCTGCCTGTATTTCGTTGATTCACGCAGGCTTTCCTCGAGGCGCTCAATAAAGCAGCAACGATTGGCCAACCCGGTCAATGGGTCGTGATAGGCCAAGTAATTGAGTTTGCTTTCAGCCTGACGACGCTCGGCGATTTCTGCTTGCAACTGGGTGTTCGTTCGGCGCAACTCATCAGTGCGCGTATCCACCTGAATTTCCAGCGTATCGCGTGCCGCCTTGATTCGCCCCTCCTGCTCTTCGAGAATACCCTGCGCGCGGCGAACGACGAGAAACTGCAACAAATAGAGCGTCAGGAACACGGTAAAAACGCTGGCCGTCACCCACCACAGGCTACGCTGTAGCTGCTCCATAAACATTGAGACATCCTGATATAGCTCAAAAACACCTTCGATTGCGCCATCCTTGCCAACGATGGGGATATGGCTCGACAGCACATCAATATCAGATCGCCTGCTCTCAAAGGTGTGAATACTATTGCGATGCGTTAGCTCACTGGCCACCTTGCCCCGGATCGCGGCACGAAACCCGGCGTTATTCAGCTGGTTTTCGCCAATCTGAGTAAGGTCAGAGGAAAAAATAGTGATACCAAGGCGGCTATATATTTTGACCTTGATCACTGCGGTGTTGCGCATCAGTTCAATCACACTGCCCTGAAACTGTGCCGCC
>JAUYQT010000372.1 GCA_030697085.1 Azonexus sp.
CAATATTGAAGATATCAAACAGCTTTGCGCTGTTGAGCCGGAAGGTGTCGTGGCGACGATTGCTGGTCGTGCGATATACGATGGTTCGCTGAATTTCAAACTTGCTCAGGAATTTGCCGATGCCGGCAGTCGCTGATGCTCGCTAAGCGCATCATTCCCTGTCTCGATGTGACGGCGGGCCGGGTTGTCAAGGGGACCAATTTCATTGATCTGCGCGATGCCGGAGATCCGATCGAAATTGCTCGACGCTATGACGAGCAGGGGGCAGATGAAATTACTTTCCTCGACATCACGGCCTCCTCCGATCAGCGCGATATCATTCTGCATATTATTGAAGCCTGTGCTGAACAGGTTTTCATTCCCTTGACCGTCGGTGGTGGCGTGCGCAAGGTCGAAGACGTCCGTCGTCTGCTCAATGCGGGCGCTGACAAGGTTTCGATGAATACCGCCGCGGTCAATGATCCGGATCTGGTGTTCAATGCTTCCAGCAAAGTCGGTTCGCAGTGCATTGTGGTTGCCATTGATGCCAAACAGACGGCGCCCGGTAAATGGCATGTTTTCACGCATGGCGGCCGTAATAACACGGGTCTGGATGCGGTCGACTGGGCAAAGCGGGTCGAAATGCTCGGCGCTGGTGAGATATTGCTGACCAGTATGGATCGCGATGGCACCAAAAATGGTTTCGATTTGTCGCTGACTCGTGCTGTTTCCGATGCTGTGAAAATTCCGGTGATTGCTTCTGGCGGTGTTGGCAATCTGCAGCATCTGGCCGATGGCGTGACCGAGGGTCGAGCTGATGCCGTTTTGGCTGCGTCCATTTTTCATTTCGGCGAATACACCGTACGCCAGGCCAAGGAATATATGGCTAGTCGCGGCATTGAAGTGCGCCTGTGAGCGATCTCGACAACGCCCAGGATTGGCTGACCGCGCTCAAGTGGGACGCGGACGGCATGATCCCGGCGATTGCCCAGGATGTCGGCGGTCGTGTCGTGATGTTCGCTTTCATGAATCGCGATTCACTGCAGGAAACAGTCCGTACTGGCAACGCAGTATACTGGTCGCGCTCGCGCCAGCGTCTCTGGCGCAAAGGTGAAGAGTCCGGGCACTTCCAGAAAGTGACATCAATTCGCACCGATTGCGACGGCGATGTGTTGTTGCTGGCGATTGAACAAGTCGGTGGTATTGCTTGTCACACTGGTCGAGAAAGCTGTT
>JAUYQT010000472.1 GCA_030697085.1 Azonexus sp.
TTCGACGCATTGGCGCGCCAGTGCTTTATAGCGAAGGCAGCTGGCTGCACCTTTGGTATGTCGGTCTGGGCATGGGCGGCGAAGCCACCGGCGCGCTGCACCATAGCTTTTCGACCGATGCCGGCCAGAGCTGGATGAAGCCAAGCCGCTTGCAGACCTCACCGTTTGCCAATATCAGCACCCTGGCGCACGCCTCGCCGCTGCCGTTGGCCGATGGCGGGTTGGGGCTGCCCATGCATCACCAATTCATCAGCCAACATGGCGAGTGGCTGCGCCTTTCACCCACCGGGCAGATTCTCGACAAGGTTCGCCTGCCACTCGAGACCAGCGCACGACAGCCTGCCGTTATCGCCCTCGATGCACAGCGTGCCCTCGCCCTACTGCGCGATGCGGGCGCCGAGCCGGGCAAAATTCAGCTCGCCACCACGGACAACGGTGGACTCAGCTGGCAAGCCGGCACGGCACTGCCGCTCGCCAATCCAAATTCCGCTATCGCGCTGCTCCGCCTGAAAAGCGGCCGGCTATTGCTCGCCGGCAACCCGGCGATCGGTCGCGAAGCCTTGTTGTTATGGCTTTCAGCCGATGCCGGACAAACCTGGCAAACCAGCCGCACCGTCGAAGCAGCAACTGACGGCGGCGCTGATTTCACCGACCCGGTGTTATTGCAGGCCCGCGATGGCCGCATTCACCTCGTTTACACCTGGCGCCAGCAAAGGATCAAGCACGCGGTCTTCAGCGAAGCCTGGCTCGACGGCGGCCAGCCATGACCGCCGTCGCCGCCTACGGTCTACTCGCCCACGGGCTGATTTTTGGTGCGCTTGCGGCGTTTCTGCCACTCGGGTCATTGCGCCAGCGCGCCGCGCTGCTCGCGACCGGGCTGGCACTGGTCGCCGGTATTGCACCGCTGATGCACGGCACGTTCGGCACGCCATCGCTGACGCTGCTCCAGTTGGCGCTCTGGCAACTGGTCAACCGGGCGCCCTCGCCCTTTTCATTTCGACCGGCGCTCGGCCTGCTGCTTTTTGCCTTGCTCTTCTATCCGGCGGCGCTCGGCTGGGGAGCCTTCGATCCTTACGCACTGGGCTATCAGCCCCAGATGCTCCTCGCGGCCTTGCTTCCTGTGGCGGCAACCCTGTGGTGGCAGCGCCAGCATGCCTGGCTGATCATTCTCGCCGTCGATCTCGCCGCCTACGCCAGCGGCATTTTTGCCAACCTGTGGGATGTACTGTTCGACCCGCTGCTCGTTTTGCTGGCGCTGATCATGGTCGGACGCCGAGCCGTCATTCGATTTATCGCATCAAGGACTCGCTGATCAACTTGCGAATGCTGCCCGCCTCAAACGGCTTGTCACAAATCGCCGAAACCCCGGCCCGCTCAACCGCCGCCAGACGGCCCATATTCTGCTCGCTGGTCACCATCAGCACCGGCACACTGCTTTGCCAGCTTTGCGTCCGGATATATTCAGTCAGCTCGCGGCCATCCATTTCCGGCATGTTGTAGTCGGTGATCACTAAATCCACCGTCATCTCCTGCAGCAAGGCAACCGCCTGCTTGCCATCCACCGCCTCGGTAATCCGTTCGATGCCCAGCTCTTTCAGCAAACGGCGCAAATGGTTGCGCGAGGCCAGGCTATCATCGACCAACAACACGCGCAGCCCCTCGATCTCGGCCAAATCAACATCTTCCGGCGGGCTCAGGTAATCAGCCGCCGCATAGAGCGCCCGCGAAAGCTGCTGCTCGTTGAACGGCTTGGGAACAATACTGCAGGCGCCCGACTGACGCACCGGATCCAATACCTGCGGGCGCGTTTCACTGGAAACCAGAATAAAAGGCACCGGCGCCAGCGCCGCATCTTCACGCATCGTCGTCACCAACTCGGTGCCCAACATGTCCGGCAGGTAGAGACTACTGATCACGACCAGACTATTGTTTTCCACCTCGACCAACGCCGCCAATGCCTCAGCACCGGTTTCCAGCAACTTGATCTGAGCGACGCCCTGATGCTGCAACATGCGGCTCACCAGGCCAGCCTGCGTGCGTGATGGCTCAACGAGGAGAACCGACAGATCAGCCAGGGAAGTAATCAGCGCCATAAATCAACTCCGAAAATGCGGAAAATGGCGGCACTATAACAGCGCGCCGGCCGCTTGAAATATTGCGCCCCGATGCCGCGAAAATGAGGCACCCTATGCGCCCGCCCTGCTCCTGGAAAAACCATGCTCGACTTGCCGCCCGTGCGCATTCCCCTGGCCGATCCGGCCGCCGTTGAGACGATAGTCGCCGCCACCCAGCGCTGGCTCGAGCGCGCCGTGATCGGCCTCAATCTATGCCCGTTTGCCAAAGCCGTACATGTCAAAAAACAGATTCGCTACGCCGTCAGCGCGGCGCAAACGGCGGACGAATTACTGGCTGAACTCGAACATGAGTTACAGCTGCTGGCCACGACTGCGCCGGACGAACTCGACACGACCTTACTCATTCACCCGCAGGTCATGGGCGACTTTCTCGATTTTCATTTTTTCCTCGCCGAGGCCAATGCCGCTATCCGCAATCTCGGTTTTGACGGCGTTTTTCAGATTGCCAGCCTGCATCCGCAATATGAATTTGCCGGTAGCGCGGCTGACGATATCGACAATTTCTCCAATCGTTCGCCCTACCCAACGCTGCATCTCTTGCGCGAAGCCAGCATTGACCGGGCCGTGGCGGCCTTTCCCGATGCGGCCGATATTTTTGAGCGCAATATCGAAACCTTGCAGGAACTGGGCCACGAAGGCTGGCGCCAGCTCTGGCTGGACGAGCCGCCTAAAACCTGAGTCCGCTCATAGCTCGACCTTTCCCCGTCCCAGCTTGATTTGCCCACGCTTGACCTTGCTTTCCAGCCGGCGTTTTTGCGAACCATAAGTCGGCTTGGTCGGCCGCCGCTGGCGCGGCACCACGGCGAGGCTATCGACCAGCACCTGCAAGCGGCGCAAAGCCTCCTCCCGGTTCTGTTCCTGACTGCGAAACTCCTGCGCCTTGATAACCAACACGCCATCTTTGGTAATACGCTGATCGTTCAGGTGCAGCAGGCGCTCCTTGACGGCTTCCGGCAATGAAGATGCGGCAATATTGAAACGTAGATGAATGGCGCTGGAAACTTTGTTGACGTTCTGCCCCCCCGCGCCCTGAGCGCGCATGGCGGTGATTTCCACTTCGTTGAGCGGAATCTCGACTGAGCGAGCATTCAACGGCACATCAGACTCAGTGAAATTTGGCCATGTTGAACGGTTGACCGCCGGACCAGCCGTTGTATCGACGAGCGCAAGGCGGTTGTCATTTTTACCCGGCTTCCACCCATTCGATAATCGCCCGCCATTGCTCCAGATCGCGCTCTGCCCTTGAGGGCGGCAAATCGAAGAGGGTCAGCCCGGCGCCGCTGGCTTGCACATAAACCTGCGTATCGCGCAAATAGGTCAACACGGGCAAATCGAAGGTCGCGAAAAAACGCTCCAGTTCAGCGGCGGCGCGCGTTCTGGCATCAACGCGCATGCCGATCACCGCGACATCGACCTTGCCCTTGCGCACGGTTTTTTCCGAAAGCAGCGCCTCGAGAAAATGCCGCGTTGCCAGCATGTCAAACATCGACGGCTGAACTGGCACGATGACCCGAGTCGACAATTTCAATACTTTTTCGAGCAGCTTGCCATTCAGCCCGGCAGGGGTGTCGAGCACGACATGGCTGGTGCGCTTGGGTGGCCGCGAGACTTTATCCGGGCCGACTTCCCAGGTTTCAATACTTGGCAACTCGAAAGGCCGAATCGCCAGCCAGGCGCGTGACGACTGCTGACGGTCGATGTCACCGAGCATCACGTCATGGCGCTGCGCTGCAAAATAGCCGGCCAGATTGGTCGCCAACGTGCTTTTGCCGGAACCGCCTTTGGGGTTGGCAACGAGAAAGGCTTTCATGCCTGGATTTCCTGTTTATCGAGAATATGCCGCACCAGATTAACGTGTTCGCGCAGCGTGTAGACCAGATCGGTGAAGCCGAGCGGCACATGTAACTGGCTGGCCTCTTCATCCAGCGCGTCGAGCCGACTGCGGTATTCAGCCAAGCGGGCCGGGTCGTAATGATGTTTGAGGTCGTCCTCGAGAAATTTCAGCTCACCGTAGGAACGAAAAACCTTGGAACGGACACGCCAGGTGTAGAGCGCCGGAGCAATGCGCAGCAGCGGAATCAACAAGGCAACGATCGGCAACAACAGCACAATCAGCCGGTCGATCAGTACCGCCAGCCAGAACGGCAAATAGCGCTGCAGGAAGGGCGGGCCGGACCGCAAATAACGCGCCGCCTCGGGCGAGAGCGGTAGCATCTGATCCATGTAGGCGGGAAACTCGCCAGCGCTCTGAAAGAAACCAGACTTGCCATGCACTTCACTGGCCGCCTGCAGCAGCAGGGTTTGCAGCGCCGGGTGAAGGTCGTCACGGATGATCAAATTGGCCGTCGGCGCCAGCACTTTGATATCTTCCGGCGGAAAATCGCGGACCAGATCGGCAACGCCTTGCGGCAAGGTCAGCCGGGTCAGATACGGGAAGCGACGCTGGTAGGCGTTGGCCTGGGCAAAGCTCATCACCTTGACGCCGGGCGAGCGCAACAAAACCTGCACCACCGGCGCGCTTTCGGCGGCGATGATAAAAGCGGCATCGATCCGCCCCTGTTGCAACTCTTCCGCCGCCAACAAGCCGGATAAAGGCAACAAGTCGCCGTTGACCGGAATCTCGTTGGCATCGAGCAGCGTTTTCGCCAATTGACGAATGCCCGAACCTTCCTGGCCAATCGCAATGCGTTTGCCGCGCAGTTCGGTCAGGCGCTCCAGGCGCGTTTCACCGCGATAGAAAACCCAGACCGGCTCATAGAAAACGCTGCCCAGAGAAAGCAGGCCGGAGTCATCTTCGGCGTCGAGATCCTCTTTCGGCGCCAGCACACCGCCCTGAACAAAGCCGATCTGCGCCTCGTCATTCCTCAGATGGGCCAGATTTTCCAGCGAGCCGGCCGACGTCCTGATTTCGAGCCGAACGCCGCTACGGGCCAGGATGGCGGCGTAAC
>JAUYQT010000483.1 GCA_030697085.1 Azonexus sp.
GCCATCAGCATGCGGCCCACGGCGGTTGAGCCGGTGAAGGAAAGCTTGCGCACAGTTGGGTTAGCGGTCAGTTCGCCACCGATTTCAACCGGGTTGCCGGTGACGACATTGAACACACCGGCCGGGAAGCCGGCCTGCTCGGCCAGCACGGCCAGCGCCAAAGCGGTGAGCGGCGTTTGCTCCGCCGGCTTGACGACGACCGGACAGCCGGCCGCCAGCGCCGGGGCGACTTTGCGGGTGATCATCGCCAGCGGGAAATTCCACGGCGTAATCGCCGCGCAAACGCCAATCGGCTGTTTGATGACGAGCAGGCGATTCGCTGCCACCGGGCTGGGAATGCTTTCGCCGTAGGCGCGCTTGGCTTCTTCGGCAAACCACTCGATGAACGAGGCGCCGTAAATCACTTCACCTTTTGCTTCGGCCAACGGTTTGCCGCATTCGGCGGTGACCAATTGCGCCAGGTCGTCGGCATGGGCGATGATCAATTTGAACCAGGCCTGCAGTAATTGCGCCCGACGTTTCGCCGTCAAAGCGCGCCAGGCCGGCCAGGCGGCATCGGCGGCGGCAATGGCGCGCCGCGTTTCGGCCGCACCGCAGCGCGGCACTTCAGCCAGCGGCAGGCCGGTGGCCGGGTTGACCACGAGCAAGGTCGCCTGGTTGTCGGCTGCGACCCAATTTCCATCAATAAAATTGGTTGACCGTAGCAATTCTGGGTTTTGTAAGTTCATGGCCTTGAAAAATCCTGTAAAAACGCTAACTTGTGATTTGTTCCGAAGAAAGTGCCTTAACTTAATGCCGATACCTGCACTCATCCCTGCTGCGCTGCTAGCGATCTTGCTGGCCGCCTGCAGCGGCCCGGCGCCCCGCCCGGCGACTTCGGCCAATACTATATCGCAAGCCCCTTTGGCCGTCAGCGAACAGGGTAACGAGGTGGTACTTTATGCCCTCGGCCTGATCGACACGGGCTATCGCTTCGGCGGCAAAAATCCGGAAGCCGGGCTCGATTGCAGCGGCATGGTGAGCTACATCTACGGCCAGGCAACCGGCTTGAAAGTGCTCGGCAGCGCCGCCGACATTGCCCGTCGTGGGCGGCCGATTGAGCAAAAGTTGTTGCGACCGGGCGATCTGGTTTTTTTCAACACGCTGAAACGGCCACTTTCCCACGTCGGCATTTATCTCGGCGAACAGCGCTTTATTCACGCACCTTCAACCAATGGCCGCGTTCGGATCGACCGCCTGAATGATCGCTACTACGCGCAACGCTTCGAGGCCGCACGGACGTTTTTTGACTGAACCTGTTTCGCCGGCGGCATCTTCGCTGCGTCGCCCTGATACGAAACAAAGCAGGACGAGGTGATCAGCAAAACGTTCAGAACAGCACGACTGCCGGGCCCTCAACCACGTTCGCTGCCAATGCCGGTTTCGGCATGCCAACGGGAATCAGAGCCGGCTTGAGGATTGTTGCAAGACGTCCGGCAATCTCGCCCAGCGCATCTTGCGTCTCACCGGAGAAGTCATAAATTTCCACCAAATCATCCGTTTTCTCGCGAACAATTCTGTCGATACTGCACTCCTGGGCATCGGACAGACCGAGTGAAGCAAAGGTTCTGGCGAGTTCGGCCAGCATATCCTGGATGACTACCGCGCCACGATAGCGGGCACCGGCATTGTTTGTCTCCAACGCTTTGACAACGACTTGTAATTCGCCAAACAGTTCACCCGCTGTATCCCTGGCTTGAGAAAACCCCTCCTTGGTGAGCAGCGTGTCAATTTTTCCATTGGCCGACTCAACGGCAATCGCCAAGTGGTCACGCAGGCGCCCACACAACTCGGGGTCTTGAAGAGGAACGTTGTTGATCAGAACCGTGATGTGTTCAAAATTGTAGGCAGCACGCGTCTTGAACTCAAAAATACGATCGAGCTTACGCACATGGCTGATCACGGCGACCTCCAGGGGATGATCTTCCCCATTCGCGCCAACCGTCATTTCCAGTCCCGGCAAACGTATCTGAATGGCTGATTGCAGCCCGTAACCGCGCAGTAGATCAAGTATCAAATCGATCAAGGCACGCGGCGAGCCGCACGCGTTGAGCGAACGCAAAAATTTGACCAGCAGCGCATATTCATCCAGATTTGAAAGAACCAACGAAGTCAAAATTTGCGATTCATGAACTTGTTCGTCCAGCTTTGCCTGTTTCACAAGCTGACGTCTGGCTGCCGCGACTTTTTCCTTGAGCTCGGGAAGACTGTATGGCTTGACGACGTAATCAGCGCCACCCGCGGCATATCCTTCGAGGCGTGATTCAAGATCGTCGCGACTGGAAATAAAAATTACCTGGATGTTTGCCATTCCAGGGTGGGCCTTCAGCTTGCGACAGAGGGTATAGCCATCCATCCCCGACAAATTAACGTCCAAGAGAAAGATTCCCGGCATCAGTCCTTCTGCCTCAAGTTGCGCCAGGCACGCCTCCGCTGAGGCATAGGTAATCACGCCATATTCTTTTTTGAAGGAGAATTCGAGCATGACGCGAATCGGCTCGGCATCATCAACAACAAACAGGGGGAAATCTTGGGCCATTTTTACAAACTTTCTAGAGATAGGAAGTGCGGAATTTCCAGCAATTTGGCGAGCGCGGGATGAACGGCCATCAATGCCGTATCCAAATCCTGAGCAAGCCTTGCATAGGCAGAAAAATTTTGCTGCTCGGCGGCAATTTCGAAATTGAAACAAACTGCTTGGGCTGTCTCGGCACCCAATGTGCTGAGTACACCTTTCAATCGGTGACTTAGCTGGCTCAACGCTTGGTGCGTACCGTCAGCGCAGGCTGAATCTCTCGCTGTCTTGATTAAGCGCGAGATCGCAGCATGGTCTTGTGCCAATTGATTCGGTACGGACGCGGCAAAGCGCAGAAATGTTTCGATATCTCCACCCATCCGATCCAAGGCGAGCGCGAGGTTAATCGGCGAGGCGTCGCCAAGGCTTTTCCCGGCACTGTCAATAAAGCCCCCGGTGGCCGCTGGTTCCGCAGAAAGGGGGAAAGCCTCGATTGCAGGCAGAAAACGCTTCAGCATTGCGTTGAGTTCGCCAAAGTTGAGTGGCTTGCTGAGAAAATCACTCATGCCCGCAGCCAGACATCGCGACCTGTCGCGATCAAAGACACTCGCGGTTAAAGCAACAATTGGAATGGCCTGGGGGCGGGCACTCCGCTTTTCCCAGTCTCGAATCAGACGGGTGGCCTCCAGGCCGTCCATGACCGGCATATGGCAGTCCATCAGGACCAGATTTGGCGGAACACCCTGCATGATGCGCTCGACCGCGAGTTGTCCGTTCCCGACCGTGGACACTTGATACCCGCGCTTGCCCAGCAGTATTTTCATCAGTTCGCAATTTATCG
>JAUYQT010000533.1 GCA_030697085.1 Azonexus sp.
CCAACGATCTGGCCAGGGCGGCAGCCATCCAGGTTGCCAACAATCCGGGCGGTGCCTACAACCCCCTGTTTATTTATGGTGGGGCCGGTCTGGGCAAGACCCACCTGATTCACGCCATTGGCAACACCATTCTGGCTGAAACGCCGGAAAAGATTGTTCGCTACGTTCATGCCGAGGACTATTACTCGGATGTGGTGCGGGCCTACCAGCAGAAATCCTTCGACAGTTTCAAGCGGCTGTATCGCTCACTTGATGTCCTTTTGCTCGACGACGTGCAGTTCTTCAATGGCAAGAACCGCTCGCAGGAAGAGTTTTTCTTCCTGTTCAACGCGCTGATTGAAGCCCGCAAGCAAATCATCATCACCTGCGATACCTATCCGAAAGATATCAACGGCCTTGATGATCGCCTGGTTACGCGTTTTGACTGGGGTTTGACGGTACAAATCGAGCCGCCTGAACTGGAAATGCGGGTCGCTATTCTGAAGAAAAAAGCCGAAGCCGAAGGCATGCATCTTGATGATGAAGTGGCGTTCTTCATTGCCAAACATTTACGCTCGAACGTTCGTGAGCTGGAAGGTGCATTAAAGAAGGTTTTAGCTTATTCCTCCTTCCACGGTCGCGTAATTGCGCTCGATCTGGCCAAGGAAGCACTGAAAGATATTATCGGTTCGGTTCGTAATGTCGGCATGGACAACATCCAGAAGACCGTGGCGGATTATTACAAAATAAAGGTTGCCGAACTTTTTTCGAAAAAAAGGACACGGGCGATCGCCCGACCCCGCCAGTTGGCGATGTGGTTATGTCGTGAAGTCACTTCGCATAGTTATCCGGAAATTGGCGATGCTTTTGGGGGCCGTGATCATACAACCGTCATCCATGCGGTTAAGACGATTGATTCGCTACGCCTCAAGGAAAGTGAACTCAATCACGATCTGCACGTATTGCTGCAGGTTTTAAAAGGTTAAAAGCCTGTTGATAAAGCGGTTAAGAACCTGTTCGTCAATTGTGGATCATCAGTGAATTCCTACTTTGTGCGAAAATTGTCCAGATTTCATACACAGGCAATTCAGAGCTTTCTGAAGAGTTAAAAAATCAATTCAACTATCTGAAAACAAACAAAATAATATTGTTATCCACAGAATTGTTCTCGATATAGTCTACTTAGGATTTTAATATATGGTTCTTATCAAAACCCATAGAGATACGCTTCTTGCACCTCTGCAGTCAGTGTCGGGCATTGTTGAACGTCGTCATACCCTGCCCATTCTCTCTAACGTGCTATTGGAAAAGCATGGTGACCGACTCACTTTGTTGGCTACCGATATTGAAATCCAGATCACCACCACGACAACAGGTGCGGGTAGTGAAGGCGATGGTGCGGTAACCGTGGGGGCACGCAAACTTCAGGAAATTCTTCGTTCCCTGTCGGATGCGAACGAAGTCAGCCTGGTTCTTGAAGACAAACGCTTGCAGGTTCGTTCTGGCAAGAGTCGTTTCAGTCTGCAAACTTTGCCTGCTGACGATTTTCCGCGGATGACGATTGCCGAAGGTGAAACGCGAAGTTTCCAGATTACGCAAAAAGCCTTTCGTCAGTTGCTCGGCAAGACGCAGTTCAGCATGGCAGCACAGGATGTGCGTTATTACCTGAATGGCTTGTTGCTATTGGTTGAAGGTAAGGAATTGCGCGCGGTCGCCACCGATGGCCATCGCCTGGCTTTTGCTAGCGTGGAAATTGAAGCCGATTTGCCTCGTCAGGAAATTATTCTGCCGCGCAAGACAGTGCTCGAACTAAACCGTTTGCTGGTTGACAACGATGAGCCTCTGGAAATCACGTTAACGGCGAATCAGGTGCGTTTTATTTTTGGTTCGGTTGTCTTGGTTTCAAAACTGATTGATGGCAAGTTTCCCGATTACGAACGGGTTGTTCCGGCAACTTTAAGAAATCATGTCAAGGTTGGGCGACAGGCCTTGATGCAGGCAATGAACCGGGCGGCGATCCTGACTAACGAAAAATTCCGTGGTGTGCGTGTCGTTTTGGGTGAAAATAGCCTCAAATTGATCGCCGCCAATGCCGAGCAGGAAGAGGCGCAGGAAGAAATGGAGATTGATTATTCAGGTGATGCCATTGATGTTGGTTTCAATGTGGGTTATCTGCTTGATGTGCTGAACAACGTGCAAACCGATGAAATTCAATGGAGTTTCAACGATGCCAATACCAGCGCGCTAATCACTGTGCCGGGCAATGAACGCTTCAAGTACGTCATCATGCCGATGCGTATTTGATTATTGAATTAAAAGTAAATGTTTGACGTGGAACACAAGTAATGAATGAAGAAATTAGCCCGCAAGGCGTCGATCAGGCTTACGGCGAATCCAGCATCCAGATTCTTGAAGGTCTGGAAGCCGTACGTAAACGTCCAGGCATGTATATCGGCGACACCTCGGATGGCACCGGTTTGCACCATCTGGTTTTCGAGGTCGTCGATAACTCCATCGATGAAGCGCTGGCGGGGCATTGTGATGACATTGTGGTCACCATTCATATCGATAATTCGATTAGCGTTACCGACAATGGCCGGGGAATTCCGACTGGCGTCAAAATGGATGACAAGCACGAGCCGAAGCGGACAGCGGCTGAAATTGCGCTGACTGAATTACATGCCGGCGGCAAGTTCAACCAGAATTCCTACAAAGTTTCCGGTGGTTTGCACGGGGTGGGTGTTTCCTGCGTCAATGCGCTTTCCAAGTGGTTGCGCCTGACCATTCGCCGTGATGGCAAAAAACGGCAAATGGAATTTTGCCGTGGTCACGCGGTTGACCGCGTGATTGAAGTGATCGACGGCGTCGAGGTATCGCCGCTCAAAATCATCGGCGATACCGAGAAACGCGGCACTGAAGTTCACTTCCTCGCTGACGAGGAAATTTTCGAACACATCGAATTCCACTACGAAATTCTCGCCAAACGTCTGCGTGAATTGTCCTTCCTCAACAACGGTGTGCGCATTCGCCTGATCGATCAGCGCACCGGCAAGGAAGAAGATTTTGCCTTTGCGGGTGGTGTGACAAGTTTTGTCGAATACATCAATCGAAGCAAATCAGTACTTCACCCAACTATTTTTTATTCGGCGGGCGAAGCCAAAGTTGGTGATACAGGTGTGACGATTGGCGTCGAAGTGGCGATGCAGTGGAACGATTCCTATCAGGAACAGGTGCTTTGTTTCACCAACAACATTCCCCAGTCTGATGGCGGTACGCATCTGACCGGTTTGCGCGCGGCAATGACGCGGGTCATCAACAAATATATCGACGAACATGAGATCGCCAAGAAGGCGAAGGTTGATATTGCTGGTGACGATATGCGCGAAGGCCTGGTTTGTGTCTTATCGATCAAAATGCCTGACCCCAAATTCGCCTCGCAGACCAAGATGAAACTGGTCTCATCCGAAGCTCGTCCGGCGGTGGAAGAAGTGGTTGCCCAGAAGTTGGCAGACTTTTTACTCGAGCGTCCGGGCGACGCCAAAATCATTACCGGCAAGATCGTTGAAGCCTCCCGCGCCCGTGAAGCGGCTCGTCGGGCCCGTGAATTGACCCGCCGCAAGGGCGTGCTGGATGGCATTGGCCTGCCCGGAAAACTGGCTGATTGTCAGGAAAAAGACCCGGCACTTTGCGAGGTTTACATCGTCGAGGGCGACTCCGCCGGTGGTTCCGCCAAACAGGGTCGTGATCGCAAATTTCAGGCCATTCTGCCGCTGCGTGGCAAGGTGCTGAACGTCGAGAAAGCCCGTTTTGACAAGCTGATTTCCAGCGAACAGATCGTTACGCTGATCACTGCGCTCGGTACGGGCATCGGCAAAGACGAATTCAAGATCGAAAAACTGCGTTATCACCGCATCATCATCATGACTGATGCGGACGTGGACGGCGCGCACATCCGCACGTTGCTGCTGACCTTGCTCTATCGCCAGATGCCGGAGCTGATTGAGCGCGGTTACGTTTACATCGCCCAGCCGCCGCTCTACAAGGTCAAGCACGGCAAGACCGAGCGTTACCTGAAGGATGATCAGGAATACCACCAGTTCCTGCTGCGCATGGCGATGGACGATGCCAGCCTGCTGCCGCGGGCCGATGGCGTGCCGATTACCGGTCCGGCGCTGGAAGAATTGGCCCGTTCCTGGTTGTTGACCGAAGCCGTCATCGAACGCATCACGCACCTGGTTGATCCGGTTGTTCTCAAGGCACTGGTTCAGCATAATCTGAAGCTTGATCTAGGCTCGGAAGAAACGACCAAGGCAAGTGCCGAACTGGTCTCCCAACATCTGGCCAACGGCATTCGCGTCGTGCCGAGATATGACGACATCCAGGAACGCTGGACCTTGCGCATTGAGAAAATGCACCATGGCAACCTGAAAATCGGCCTGATCGACGAAGATCTGCTTCTTTCCGGCGATTTCATGCAACTGCGGCGCACGGCAGAAACGTTGGCTGACCTGTTTGGTGCTGGCGCCTACATGATGCGTGGCGAGAAAAAGCAGGTTGTCAGCAATTTTGGCGATGCCATGAAG
>JAUYQT010000763.1 GCA_030697085.1 Azonexus sp.
GTCATTTCGCCCCCAGCCGGAACCGACCCCTCTGGCGCAGCAGCGCCAAGATCGGCGCGGGCAAGTTCAGGCCGCTGCGGCCGCTGCAACCGGCTTAGCGTGCTTTATTTTCCGTTTTCTGAGACGACCCCAATTTGCCTGAAACGCAGGAAGTCTAGTAAAAGCTTGCAACTCAGGCGTAAAAGTTGGCTCCTGATCACCAAAGCCCGTTTTTACTTTTTGTGATCTACTGGCGACTGGCGGCTTCTATTTCTTGCCAGTGACTCCTTCGGGCACACAAGAGACCGTCGGGCGCCATGATGTTGGCCTAGCGTACGATAATTTCCGAATTCTGCGGCTACATCAATGACAAAAACCTAACTGCTTTTTCCGTTCCACTGCACCCCAAACCCCTGGAAGATGTCGTGCCAAACCATTCCACATTCTCTAAAAATCGCCATGGGCGGTTTCGCGAGAGTAATACCTTCCGTTGGGTGTTCGACAAGGTGGTGGGTGCCTGCATGGCAGCCGGTCTGGTCAAGGGCGAAGGCTTTGCTGTAGACGCCAGCATTATTGAGGCGGAGGCAGGCTCCAAGCTGGCCATGCCGGGCGATGAACCTCACGTCTGGCAGAATCCGGCCCACTGCAAACGGGCTGTACGCGAGTATCTCGAAGGACTGGACAGCGAAGCGCCGGGCGCAACTATCCCCAAACGCATTTCACTTGCCGATCCTCAATCCAGCTGGACAGCGGCACCCGGCGGACCAGCCTTCTTTGCGTATTCGACGAACTACTTGATTGATGTTGCCCATGGCGTGATCATGGATGTGGAAGCGACACCTGCACATCGAACCGCAGAGGTAAATTCCACCAAGCTTATGGTCGATCGCGTCGAGACGAACTTCAATATCACGCCACAGCGCCTAATCGGGGATACGGCCTACGGTACGGCAGCGATGCTGGCTTGGATGGTCAATGAGAAGGCCATCGAACCCCACATGCCAATATGGGACAAGACCGAGCGCAAAGATGGGACTTTCTCACGCAGTGATTTCAAATGGGATGCACAAGCCAATGAATATCGCTGCCCTAATGACAAGGCACTGCGCTGTGATCGTCGCCCATTCAAGACACCTCGCAGCAGCATCACTAAAGCCGACACAATTGTTTATCGGGCCAGCCAGCATGCTTGCGAAAACTGCACAAGAAAATCGGAATGCTGCCCCAATACGCCAATGCGTAAAATTGCCCGCAGCATTCACGAGGATGCTCGGGATGTCGCACGCAAAATTGCCAAGACGAAGCAATATCAGCAGTCGCGCTGCGAGCGCAAGAAGGTGGAGATGCTCTTTGCCCACCTCAAGCGGATTCTCCGGCTGGACAGGTTTCGTTTGCGCTGTCTCACAGGTGCCAGCGATGAATTCACCTTGGCGGCTACCGTTCAGAATTTGCGCCGACTGGCCAAGCTGACCAGTCCTTCACTAATTTTTAGCGGGATAGTTGCGCCCGCAGCGTGCGGAATTGGATGAAATGACCTAAAAATCAAACTCGAATGCCTAATTTGTAGGCAAAATCTGTAAAAAATCGCTCATTTGGCGGGCGTGTACGGCTACACCAACGAGTTTTTCAACACCATCGGCACTCAAGAGACATCCGCGCAGTGAAATATTTCGAGCAGCAACCGCTGCTGCATCGCACAACGCAACCACATTGTTAACCACTGCAAATGCCAACGGCCTAACGTACGATTTTCCCGTTTCGTGAGTTGGCTCATGAACTGGCACTGGAAACCTCGCCACGCGTGCCATCCCCATTGAATTATGGACTTCCGGTTTGTGCCCAAACCCGACGGTGGAGGAAAATTGAAGCGGCCGTTGGCCGAAGGGGCCGGGAAATCGAAAGCAGCCATTCATCTTGGGAAACCACTTTTTTAGTCTGAATGGATCTTCCTCGACCGATTCCAGCCGTTCGTGCTTTGAATGGCAACGAGTGCCCCCGGCCAATGGCCCGTCAGCTTTCTCTAGAACGGCCATTCCGCCAATCTATGCTGCAAACTGGAGCGCTATATAATGGCCGTTTGATATCGTCAAAAAGCGCCTGAAT
>JAUYQT010000789.1 GCA_030697085.1 Azonexus sp.
TGGGTGCGCCATGTTGTGAGATCGAAGGCTTGACCGTCGATCAGTTGGCCAGCGAAATGCGGCGCCGCACCGCGTGGGGTGTTGCGGGCTTGCCAGAGCTGGAAGGCGGCAAAGATGGCAAGGAAGACCAGCGCCTCAAGCACCCAGCGCCGCCAGCGGGGTTTTTGGACGGCGGCGTTTTCGGGAGTGGCGGGTGGCGTGGGGATTGGATCAGGATTCATTTGGCCGGGTTGGGTGCGCTACAGCTTCGCCGCCTTGAAGGTGTTGCACTGATTCATGTCGCCGCTTTCAAAACCCATCTTGAACCAGCGGACGCGCTGGGCCGAACTGCCATGCGTGAAGCTTTCCGGCACGATCTGGCCTTGCGATTGCTGCTGCAGGCGGTCGTCGCCGATAGCGGAAGCAGCGGTCAGCGCGGCTTCGAGGTCGCCCGGCTCGAGAACATTCTTCATGGTGTCGGTGCGCTTGCCCCAGACGCCGGCCAGACAGTCGGCCTGCAGTTCCATGCGCACCGAGAGGGCGTTCGCCTCTGCCTTGCCGACCCGATGCTGGGTGCTGTGAACTTACTCGGCAATACCCAGCAGGTTCTGCACGTGGTGGCCGACTTCGTGGGCGATGACGTAGGCCTGGGCGAACTCGCCGGGCGCCTTGAAGCGTTCCTTCAGTTCGCGGAAGAAAACGAGGTCGATGTAAACCTTCTGGTCGCCCGGGCAGTAGAACGGCCCCATCGCCGATTGGCCCGTGCCGCAGGCCGTGGGCGTCACGCCGCTGAAGAGGACCAGCTTGGGTTCCTGATATTGTTTGCCGTTGGCGCGGAAAGCTTCATGCCAGGTGTCTTCGGTCGAGGCCAGAACCTTGGAGACGAACCGGGCGGTCTGGTCATCGGCTGGCGGGCGCTGGGCCGGCGGCGCACTTTGCTCGATGGCCGGCATGCCGCTGCCACTGAGCATATTGAGGACGGTCAGCGGATTGATGCCGAGGAAATAGCTGGCGACCAGCGCAATGGCGATCGTGCCGAGGCCAAGACGGCCGCCGCCCAGACGCAGGCCGCCACCACCGGAACGGCTGCCGCGGCGGTCTTCGAGGTTGTCGCTTTCGCGTTGGTCATCAAAGCGCATGGGGTTTCCTTAAGGTGGTGCTGATTAATCGGTCATTCCCGCCGGCGCGGGGATGACGAAATGGATTAAATCGGTAAGGACTTAGCGGTAAAGGTTGATGGCGTCGCGGGTTTCCTGCGCCACCTTACGGGCTGCATTGGCAAAGTTTTCGTCCTTGCCGGCGTAAAGAATGGCCCGTGAGGAATTGATCATCAAGCCGGTCGCATCTTGGGTTCGGCCGGCGTTTACGGTCGCTTCGATGTCGCCACCCTGAGCGCCGATGCCCGGCACCAGTAGCGGCATGTCGCCGACGATTTCGCGGACACGAGCGATTTCAGCCGGGAAGGTGGCGCCGACGACGAGGCTGATCTGGCCGGTCGTGTTCCACTCCTTCGCCGCCAGACGGGCGACGCGTTCATAGAGTTTTTCCCCGCCGCTGTTGCCCACTTCAAGAAACTGCAGGTCGGAGCCGCCGGGGTTCGAGGTGCGGCAGAGCAGGATGACACCTTTGTCCGGATAGGCCAGATACGGATCGACCGAATCGCGGCCCATATACGGGTTGACCGTGACGGCGTCCGCCTTGTAGCGCTCGAAAGCTTCAATGGCGTATTGCTCGGCGGTGGAGCCGATGTCGCCGCGTTTGGCATCGAGAATGACCGGGATGCCGGGATGCTTTTCGTGGATATGCGCGATCAGCGCTTCAAGCTGGTCTTCGGCGCGGCGGGCGGCGAAGTAGGCGATTTGCGGCTTGAAGGCGCAGACGAGATCGGCCGTCGCATAGACGATGTCGGCGCAGAAAGCAAAAATTGCGTCATCGCGATTGTGCAGATGGGCAGGAAATTTGGCCGGATCGGGATCAAGCCCGACGCAGAGCAGGGAATTGTTTTTCTGCCAGGCGGCAGCGAGTTGCTGGATAAAGGTCATGCGGCGTCCTTGGCTTTTTCAGACGGGAGAAAACGGGTGAATTTTTCCGGCAGCAGGCAGGTTTGCAGGCTGCGCTGGGTAAGCAGGAAGCGACCATCGCAGACGAAGCCGAGTTCCTGCCAGTCCACTTCCTTGTTCAGCAGCAGCGTGCATTCGATCAACTCGCGGCGCGGCAGGCGCTGGTTTTTGGTGAATAGGCCGAGGACGGAGCCATCGAAGCTGTTGCAGTCGTGCAGGAAGAACGGCTCGGGCTTGCGCGTCCGGCCATTGACGTAAATGCGCGGATAGTTGTTGATCGGAAAGGCGCGACCCCACTGCCACCAGTTGCTTTCGTTGAAGGTCTGAACACGGCGGGCGAGCAGTGTTTCCTTGTGTTTGTCGAGATGCGGATGCTTGATGCCATAGAGCATGCGGCGCGTTTCGCCGGTTTCCACGGTCTTCGAGCAGACGAATTCCATGTTGCCCTTGGGGTGGGTGAAAATCTCGTCCGCTCCGGAAACGGCGCCGACTTTGACCGTGAACAGATCGGCGAAGCGAACGCTGTAGTCGTCGCGCAGAAACATCAGCTGACCATCGACTTCGACAAAGCGGCGACCGTCGGCCATGTGGCGATCCATCCGGCCCTTTTCAAAACGGAAGATGGCGCAGTTCGGCGTGTGTTCGCTAAAGACCCGCTGGTCGCCGGTTTCGTAAAAGTGCGTGATGCTGCCCTGCTCGTAAAGCCAGGCATTGAGCTTGCGCGCCGAGGTTAGCTTGATGAA
This sequence comes from Azonexus sp., assembly GCA_030697085.1. Lineage (GTDB taxonomy): Bacteria > Pseudomonadota > Gammaproteobacteria > Burkholderiales > Rhodocyclaceae > Azonexus. The sequence continues at coordinate 2,783 of JAUYQT010000789.1, forward strand.
TTCGCGCGGCACAATGAAGACCAGTTCGCCACCGGGCTTGAGGTGATGGATGCACTTTTCAATGAAGAACAGGAAGAGATTGCTGCGCGCATCGAACAGCTTCGATTTCAGCTGTTTTTTGGTGTCGACCGCAACATCCTGAAAACGCACGTAGGGCGGGTTGCCGATGATGCTGTCGAATTGCTCGCTGAGTGGGTAAGCGAAGAAATCGCCTACTTCAACCCCGGCCGGGGCAACCTTGGCGTCAATTTCGATAGCGACGCAATCTGGCTGCCGCTCTTTTAATAACTGGAAGAAGGCGCCATCGCCTGCGGATGGCTCAAGTGCCCGGCCCTTGTTCTGGCAGAGGTCGAGCATGAAGTTGACGACGGTGGGTGGCGTGAAAACCTGGCCGAGTTGTTCGATGTTACGCATGCTTATTTCTTGGGCAGTGCCGCGTCATGTTGCAGCAATGTTTTGGTGAATTGCAGAAAATCGTCGAGGTGGGTTTCGATGATGCTGACGGTAATGGGCAGTTGCAGGGTCTGATCGTCATGCACGGCGATGTTGCGGAAACCAACCATACGTTTGAGCTTGTCGGCCAAAGTCGTTTCAATCAAGCCGCCTTGCGCCAGCAAGGTGAAAACGTCGCGCGAACTTTGCGGAACGCCCAGTTTTTCCCGGCGGATCAGATGTTGTCCGATCTCTAGCGTGGCTTGGTAAGCATGCAGAATGTTAAGCATGGCGGCATCCTGACAGGTTAAGTTGATTGAAAAGCTTAATGTGTCTTTGTTGTATTCCTCACGGGCACGCCGAACGCAACGATCGATGATTGCTGTTTTGTCAGTGATGAAATCATCGGTAAATTGTGCCGTGCGGCCTTGATCGAGCTCGGTTTTCTCACTGAGAATGGCCGCTTCGTAAATTGCCGCTGCACTGTCTTTGGCCCACCAGCGTGCGCCGGTGCTGAGGATCTGGTACTGCATTACCGTTGAGGCGGCACGAAAATCCAGCAGGTCTACCGGGCAGCCGACAATTTCGCTCAGTTTACCGGCGGTTTCCCACAGGTCCAGCGGGTCAGCATAGCCGGCGACCAGGACGGCCAGATCGAGATCGCTATCGGGCTGCGCCGTGCCCCGCTGCCGGCTGCCAAAGGCGTAAACCGCGAGCAATTCTGGCAGCTGCGCTTGCAGTAACTGCAGGATGGCCTGACGATTCATGACTGAAAGTTGTGTCGGCAGCTTATTTCGACCATGAGTCTTTTAGCGTTACCGCCCGGTTGAACACCGGCGTGCCATCCCGCGAATCAACGCGGTCGGCGACGAAGTAGCCATGACGTTCAAACTGGAAGCGTTCTTCCGGTTTGGCATCCTTGAGGCAGGCTTCAAGCTGTGCGGTGATGGTTTGCTTGGCGGCTGGATTGAGGTCGTCGAGGAAGTCGCGCTCCAGATCCGGCGCATCGCCTTCGCGCCGGGCGCCGGGGGCGGGCACCTTGAACAGGCGTTCAAACAGGCGAATTTCAGCAGCGTAGGCGTGGGCGACGGAAACCCAGTGCAGATTACCCTTGACCTTGACGCTGTCGGCACCCGGTGTGCCGGACTTGGTTTCGGGCAAATATTCGCAGTGCACCGCAGTAATTTTGCCGTTTTCGTCCTTGTCGCAGCCGATGCACTTGACCACATAGCCATAACGCAGGCGGGCCATGTTGCCGGGGAAGAGGCGGCGGTAACCCTTGCTCGGCACTTCCATGAAGTCTTCGGCTTCAATCCATAGTTCACGGCTGAAGGGCACGGCACGCTGGCCAAGTTCCGGGTGCAGCGGGTGGTTCGGGGCGTGACATTCTTCGACCTGATCGGCCGGGTAGTTGTCGATGATCAGCTTGA
>JAUYQT010000059.1 GCA_030697085.1 Azonexus sp.
ACCCAACGCATCCATTCTGCGGGAAGAGGTTGAAAAACACATTGCTGCGGTCAACCGTCTTTGGCAGGCAGTTTTTGCGCCCGAGGCCGCTGCGGCGAGGCCATGACGCAAGTCAGCGCCCTGCCTGCTGAAGGCGTTCAATCAACCGACGAAGAATCGCTGAACGAAGTCACCGCTTTCTTGCGTGATCTCGGCCAGGCGCTGCACATCAGCGGCGCACCAGCGCACGATCTGGAAAAACGGCTGGTCGCTGTCGGCAAGCGCCTCGACGTAAACGTTGAAAGTTTTGCGGTATTGACTTTTCTTGCCCTGACCGTTGCCGCCCCGAGCGGCGCCCGACGGGTCGAAATGCTGCGTCTGCCGTCCTACGACTACAACATGGCACGACTGATTGGGCTGGAAGCACTTTGCCGCGAAATCAGCGACCCGGCTCGACTGAAGTCTTACGTGGCACAACTGACCGAAATTTTGCATCAGCCACCGCCGTGGGCGGGCTGGCAACTCGTCGTCCAGGGCTTTCTACTCTCGGCGGCAGTCGCCGCCCTGCTCCGTGGCGGCTGGGTGGAAATGCTCTGTGGCGGCGTCATCGGCCTGTTATTCGTCGCCGCCCATCAGCGCCTGAGCAAAATTCAAGGCCTCGGCCCGGCCATTCCAGTCATGCTCTGCGCCCTTGCCGCCATGCTGGCCCAGGGTCTGGCGGTGTTGCTACCGCAGCAATCGCCCTTCATTTCAGCCGTCGCCGGCGTCGTGCTTTTATTGCCCGGATTCATGTTGACCGTAGCCATGTCCGAATTGGCGACGCAAAACTTTCTCGCCGGCACCGGGCGACTGGCCGGTGCCTTCATGTTGCTCTTCCTGATGGGCGCCGGGCTGGTGATCGGCACCAAGATCAGCCTCGCCTTGTTGCCCGTACAGGCGCTGGGCACCGTCGCCGCTCTGCCGGCCTGGGTCATCTGGCCGACCATCGCCGTACTCGGCGTTTCGCTGCTCGGCGTCATTCAAGCGCCGCTCTCCGCCATCCACGTTTCGGCCGGCGCCTGCCTGCTTGCGTGGGCGGTTTATTCGCTGGTCAGCGCCGCCGTCGGCAATGTGGTTGGCGCCTTTGCCGGGGCGCTGGCCGTGGCGGCGGCCGGCCATCTCTATCAATACCTGACACGACGCCCGGCGGTGCTCCTGCAGATTCCCGGCCTGATCACGCTGGTCCCGGGCAGCATGGGCTTCCGTGGCCTGCACGCGCTGATCGAACAGGACAGCGCCGCCGGCATCAACCTGATCACCGACATGCTGCTCACCGGCGCCGCGCTGGCTGTCGGGCTATTGCTGGCCGACAATATTGCCGGCTGGTTGATTGCGCGGCGTGATCGTCAACCCGGCAAAAAGCCCCTGACCCACAACATTGGTGATGCATGAACAAACTGACCACAGAGCTACAGCGGCTATATTTTCTTGATGACCAGCAATGGCATAACCGGAAACCGGACGAAAATGGCAACTCGGCGAATCTCGCAGCAGGCGCATTGACGCCGGCCATCGTCGCCCAATGCCTGGCCGGGGAAACCGGCATGGCAATGAACCTGGTCAGCCCGGGCGGAACGGTGCGGGCCATGATCATCAATTTCAAAAAGGCGAGCGACTGGGCCGCGGTGGCCCATCTTCATCAGGCGGTGCAGGACGAACTGGAATTGCCGGCCCCGGCCCTTTCGGTTTCGGGGCGAAAAGGCTATCGACTCTGGTTTTCGCTGGCCGAGCCCATCCCTGTCGCGCCGGCCCGGGAATTTCTCAATATGCTTCGCCGCAGATATCTGGCCGATCTTTCCGCAGCCAATCTTGAACTTCGACCGGATAGCGACGCACCGGCCGTCATCAAGCTGGCACCCGCCCGACACAGTGCGACGGGCAAGTGGTCTGCCTTCATTGACCCCAGCCTGGGCGCCATGTTTGTTGATGAATCCGGGCTGGAAATGGCACCGAACATGGATCGACAGGCGGGCATTCTTGCCGGTCTGGAAAGTATTAAGCCTGCAGATTTTCAACGGGCGCTAGACATCCTTGCGACCGAGCCTGAAGCGGATACCAGCGTTCCCTCATTGCCCAGCGAACAATCGGCCAACCCGCCCACTGAAGCCGCCCGCCAGCCCGGCCTGGGTGCTGGCCGCAGCGCTTCGCAACTGAACGTGGGCAGCGACTACAGCGACCCAAAAAGCTTTTTGCTGGCGGTGATGAATGACGCATCGGCGAATGCCCGGGTGAGGATCAAGGCCGCCAAGGCGCTGCTGCCGTACTTTGCCAAGCCCGTGCCGGAATGAGATGCCAGGCAGGCGATTTACCGAGTAAAACGCCCACCGGCAACCACGGTTTCAGCGCATCTGCTTGCCTTAACTAGCGGATACCCACCTTGCGCTGCTCGGCACGAATATAGGCCGTGATATGCGCCACCTCATCCGGGGTGACCTGCGGCACCGGCGCCATGTCGCCATACGGCCAGTGGTGGGCGCGCACCCCGTTCTTCACGGCCAGTTGAAAGGCCGCATCGCCGTGATGGGATGGCTCATAAATTTTATGCAACAAGGGTGGCCCCTTCTTTTCGCCACTAGCCACGCCCATCAGGTCAGCGCCGTGACAGGCCGCACAATGCTGCAAAAACAGCGGTTTCCCGGACGCCGGATTCGGCATCAGCCCGGGGCTGGGTTGAGGCACTTGCCAGCCTTGAGACTGAGCCGTCAGGCTGAGCGCGGAAAGCAGGATGCCGCAAAACAATTTCCCGTAATTTTCAGACATTGGATTCTCCAGAAATACAACTATCGATCATGTGCGGACTCGCTTCAGTAGCGCCATCGCTCCAGGACTCGGCGCCGCACCGAGAAGTGCCCCAATCGAAACAACGATGATACCAAGCACGACACGAACACCGAGCGCCTCATCAAGGATGAAAAATGCACCGATTGCGGAAACGCCGGGCCGATCACTTTGCCGATTGCCGCAGGCATTGGCGCAGCCGGAAATATTCAGTTCCAGCGGCCCGAGGCCGAACAGGTGATCGAGCGGGTAAAAACACTCCTGAATGGCCTTCACCACCGGCAATTGATCAGCTTCAAGATATAGGCGTTCTCGACCCGGCCTTCCGAGGTGTCGCGTAGCAAGGCGCCACAGTCGCGCAGCACATCGACCAGCAGCAAGGAGCGTTGTTCTACGGTCAACACGGTAAAACAGGCAAAAATCACCAATATGGTGGCGTAGAAAATCAGCCAGAAGGCTTCCCGGGGGCCAGAGCACGAGTCCGAACAGATAAAACTTTTCGTGGGCGATGTCGAACCGGATGGCTTGCCGGTCGAGGCCGTTACTCTCCCAGCTCAACCAGCAGGCGCCAAAAAATAATCTGCGTCAACCAGACCATTGCCCAGCGCAGGCGGTTGAACTTGCCCTCAACAGCCTTGGCGTGAATCTTTCCTTTTTTGCGGTAAAACTCCTGCTTTGCTTCGCAAACCTTGCTGACCGACTTGCTCATTTTCTCGCCCCTCTCTCTGCTGGGGCGCGGGGCATCAACCCGGCCGGCAACCCGAGAAGGAGTAAAACATCAAGCCGGCAATGGAAACAGTTTCAGATGGACCCGTTTTTCATGGGTACAGATTTTCGGCTTTTTTCCCGGTTGACCGCAGGACGGTGGAATCTTTCCGGAGGCCATCGATTCTCAGGAACCGTGACCGGCGAGTATTGTTTGCGTGAGCACGCTCTTGTCATCAGATAGCAATCGGCCATGAAGAGACTTTCCCGACGTTAAAAATCTGGTGGCTTGAAAGGCTGTTATCTCTTATCTAAGAAGACATCCGAATCCGGCGGATGTCGGGCAGCACCTCGGCCAGAGCTACTGCTTGAATGTGTCTACAAAACCGGGGCGACTCACAAGGCGCCAGCGAACGATTCCTTAACTTACCCCGCTTCCGCTACCGGCTTCTTGACTGGTGGTTTCGGTAGAGAAAAAAACTGAAAGCCTTTGCCCTTCAATTCAGCAAGGAAACCTTGTCCGTTCCCCTTGAGTTCGGTTTTCGACCAAACCTGATAGAGCAGCAGCCAGTGCTTGTCCTTGTCACGCATGTCGGATGTTTTGAGTTCAATCGCACGTTTGGCTACAGCCGATTTTACTTTTTTCCGAGCGCGCAGCTTCGCGTATTCCAGTAGCAGAACGTTGGCCACGCAATCATCGAGTGCAACGACTTCAATGAGCCGGTCATCGTTCAAGGCCAAAACAAGATCATATTTGAGCGCGAGGAAAATCGCATGGGCTACCGCGTCTGGGTAGAGCTTCCTGAGCCCGTGCACTACCAGTGCGGTAGAAAACGCCGCTATCTTTTCCTTCAGACCATCATGCCAGTATGGTGTAAAGACATACTCATCCAACATCGGTGTAAGGTAAGGGTATGCCAGCGCTAAGTTGATCGCTTCCTGCGCATACATTCGCTTTGCCCGCAAACTTAGCTTGCGCGGAACCACCTCGTCGGTATCGCCAGGGTTGCTCTTACCATGCGATTTGCAAAGCACCTTGATCGCGTAGTTCAGAGGTGTAGACTTCCCGGTCGCTTGGGCACAAGTCAAAGCAAGGTCAAGGTATGAGCGGATATCAGAGAACTTGAGTTCTTGATCCTTCGGGAACTGGAACCGGTTGAGTACCAAGACCCAGTCCTCGTCACTCGGGCGCGGCAAAGGGAGAATCTTCGTTTTCTTCTCATTCAACGACATTTCGTAGGCGCGTAACACCAGACCAAGATCCTTGATAAACAACTCCGCCTCTTCGAAAGTCTCCGCATAGAAGCGGTAGTCATCCACATAGCGCTTGACCTTGCGATAACCCCTCTTTTGCAAGTCCGCATCG
>JAUYQT010000091.1 GCA_030697085.1 Azonexus sp.
GGCAAAGAGCGCATTTCTGGCCAATATGAGCCATGAAATCAGGACGCCGATGAATGGCGTCATGATGCTGACGCATCTGCTGCGGCAAACCCCGCTTGACCCGAATCAGCAGGAGAAGCTGGGCAAAATTGTCGGCTCGGCCGAGCATCTGCTCAGTGTGATCAACAATATTCTCGATATCTCCAAAATTGAAGCCGGCAAGCTGAGCCTTGAAGTCAGTGATTTTTCGCTGCGGGAAATTTCCGGCAAGGCGTTGAGCGTGATTCAGGAAAAAGCTGGCGAAAAAGGGATAAGACTGCAGCTCTCACTTGATCCCGCATTGCCGGTAATTGTGCACGGTGATGCCACCCGGGTCAGTCAGGCCTTGCTGAATTACCTGGGCAATGCGCTGAAGTTTACCGAGCAAGGCGAGATTGCCTTGCATGTTCAATTGCTCGCCGCAGAAGGCGACCGGGTCAAGGTGAAATTCTCCGTGACCGATACCGGCGTGGGTATTGAACGAGATGTCTTGGATCGGCTTTTCAATACGTTTGAGCAGGCCGACAATTCAACAACACGAAAATATGGCGGCTCCGGTCTCGGGCTGGCGATTACCCGACATCTGGCGAAAATGATGGCGGGTGAAACCGGCGTTGAAAGCGAGCCAGAAAAAGGCAGTAAATTCTGGTTGACCGCAACATTCGATTGCGCCCAAACGCTGAATCACTCAGCCATTGATTTGCCGCCGGCGCCGCCGCGACTGGTCGCCGAAGAAGTGCTCAAGCGCGACTTCAAGGGTATTCACGTCTTGCTCTGTGAAGACAACGAGATCAACCAGGAAGTCATCATGGAGCTGCTCTCAGGGCTCGGCTTTGTCGTGGATGTGGCCGAGAATGGCGCAGTCGGAATTGGTTTGGCGATACAGAATCGTTACAGCCTGATTTTGATGGATATGCAAATGCCCGTCGTCGATGGCATTGAGGCAACGCGCGAACTAAGGCAAATGCAGGATTACCTCTCGGTGCCGATTGTGGCGATGACCGCCAACGCTTTTGAGGCGGATCGCCAGGCCTGCTTTGCGGCAGGTATGGATCACTTCATTTCCAAACCGGTGAATCCGGATGCCTTGTTTGATCTCATTCTCAGTGCCTTGAACCGGCGTCGCAGAACCTAGCGCGGACAGCGAAAAGTGCGCCAAAATCGTCGTTGACCGCAGGCCGTATCAACGATAATTGCGCTCCTCGGCCATCCTGGCGAACAAAGGTGGTGACAGCATGAGCGGTCAATTCAGGCTTCTTGAAACGCGGCGTTTCGCACCGCTTTTTGGCACGCAGTTTCTTGGCGCCTTCAACGACAATTTGTTCAAGAATGCGCTGGTCGTGCTGCTCACTTTTCAGTCGGCGCAATGGACCACCTTGGCGCCGGAATTACTGGCCAATCTCGCCGCCGGCATCTTCATCCTGCCCTTTTTCCTGTTTTCCGCCACGGCCGGGCAGTTGGCCGACAAGTACGACAAGGCGCTGATTGCCCGGCAAACCAAGCTGCTGGAAATTGCCATCATGCTCGTTGCGGTCGCCGGCTTTGCGCTGCATAGCCTGCCGGTATTGCTCGCCGCGCTATTTTTACTCGGCTTGCAGTCGGCGCTGTTCGGGCCGGTCAAGTACGCCATCTTGCCGCAGCATTTGCACGCCGATGAACTGGTCGGCGGCAATGCCTTGATCGAGGCCGGTACCTTTGTCGCCATTCTGATCGGCACGCTGGCCGGTGGTCTGCTCGCCGGTGCGGTGGCGCAACCGATGTGGATTGCGCTTGGCGGTTTGATTATTGCCGGGCTCGGCTACCTGGCCAGCCGCGACATTCCATCGGCGCCGCCCCCGGCCCCCGAACTGCAACTCAGCCTTAATCCGCTGACCGAAACCTGGCGCAATATCAATTTTTCTCGTGCTGACCGGACGGTGTTTCTCGCCATTCTCGGCATCTCCTGGTTCTGGCTTTACGGTGCGCTTTTGCTGACCCAGTTTCCGGCCTATACCAAGTTCGTGCTCGGTGGCGGCGAAAGCATGGTGACGCTGCTGCTCGCCATTTTTACGGTCGGTATTGGCCTCGGCTCGCTGTTCTGCGAACGACTTTCGGGCAAGCACGTCGAAATCGGCCTGGTGCCTTTGGGCTCGATCGGCCTGACGCTGTTTGGCCTCGACCTCTACTTCGCCTCGCCAGTCGACCTGGTCGGCACGACGGCGCACGAACTGCTCGCGCTGTTGAGCCTGCCGGCAATCTGGCGCGTGCTGTTCGACCTGATGCTGCTCGGCGTCTTCGGCGGCTTCTTCATCGTGCCGCTCTACGCGCTGGTCCAGATCCGCAGCGCGCCGGCACACCGGGCCCGCATCATCGCCGCCAACAACATTCTCAATGCGCTATTCATGGTCGCCGGCGCACTCGCGGCCGGCGCCCTGCTCGGCGGTGGACTGTCGATCCCGGCACTGTTCGGCTGGGCGGCGCTGCTCAATGCGTTGGTCGCCCTCTACATCTACAAGCGGGTCCCGGAATTCCTGATCCGCTTCATCGCCTGGCTGCTGATCAAGACCGCCTACCGGCTGCACAGCGCGGGCGTCGAACACATCCCGCACGAGGGGCCGGCCGTGCTGGTCTGCAACCACGTCAGCTTCGTCGACTCGCTGGTCATCATGGCCGCCGCGCCGCGCCCGGTGCGCTTCGTGATGGATCAGCGCATCTTCCGCCTGCCGCTCCTGAGCTACATCTTCCGTCACAGCGGCGCCATCCCCATCGCCGCGGCCAAGGACGATCCGGTACTGATGGAAAAAGCCTTCGCCGACGTGTCGACCGCGCTGAACAACGGCGAACTGGTCGCCATTTTCCCGGAAGGCGGCCTGACCCCGGACGGCGAACTGCAGCCCTTCCGCCCCGGCATCAGCCGCATCCTCGCCGCCAACCCGGTGCCCGTCGTGCCGCTCGCGTTGAGCGGCTTGTGGGGCAGCTACTTCTCACGGGTCGATGGTAAGGCGATGAAGACACCGTTCCGGCGCGGGCTGTTTTCGAAGATCGCTCTGCGCGCCGGGGCACCGCTAGCTGCCGCGGAAGCGACGCCGGAAAGGCTGCAGGCCGAGGTGCTGGCGTTGCGCGGTGGGGAGCGGTGATGATTTTTGCCCGGTTTTTCCGGTTGACCGCAACGAAGGTTTGTTGGCGGCTGCCGGGAGAGGATGTGCTGCCTCAAGCGTTGTTTTCGGTTATCAAGAGACGTTCAATTCACAAAATATTGCCTTGGCTGAGTGGCCGCAGTGCTGCGAAAGCAGTCGAGTTTTGCACTGGCGCATGAATAATATATTCGGCCTATAACTGTTTCCGATGACTGTAAACTGACGTTCAGCGGCGGCACGGGGACCACGGCTGTGGGATGAGTGTGGTGCACAGGAGACGAGGGAGGGTGTAGAGGCTGAGCCGGACTGAGATCAGGCAAAACAATCACCGCCCGACTATCCCGGCGATCGGCGCACTGCTTGGTGAATTGGCGACGGTGGGGCGAATTCCTGTCTCACCAGGGCTGGCGGCTGTGAAAGTGCGGGTCTTTCGAGGCCCGTTTTGGGTCCGATACTTCGGCGCGTGCAGTTGAAATTCATACACGTAGCGTCTACGATCCCGCCGCCGGCTGCGAATCTCGCCCAAGCCGCGCGATCAAAAAACTAAAGGCCTCCCACCGTGAATAAGCAACAACTCGCCGCCAAAATCTGGGAATCGGCCAACCAGATGCGCTCCAAAATCGAGGCCAACGAATACAAGGACTACATCCTTGGCTTCATCTTCTACAAATACCTCTCCGACAAACTGGTGCGCTTCGCCAAAGACGAAGACTTCAGCGACGAAGAACTCAGCGCCCTCTCGGAAGAAGACACGGAAACCGTTGACCACATCAAAGGCAATATCGGCTACTTCATTGCCTACCAGCACCTGTTTTCCACCTGGATCGAGCACAAGGGCGACTTCGATGTCTCGCATGTGCGCGACGCCCTCTCTGCCTTCAGCCGCCTGATTCACCCCAACCACAAGCGCCTTTTCGAGGGCATATTCAAGACCCTTGAAACCGGCCTGAGCAAGCTCGGCGACACCGCCGCCAAGCAGACCAAGGCGATCAGCGAACTGCTCCAGCTGATCAAGGACATCCCCATGGATAGCCGGCAGGGCTACGATGTGCTCGGCTTTATCTACGAATACCTCATCAGCATGTTTGCCGCCAATGCCGGCAAAAAAGCCGGTGAGTTCTACACGCCGCACGAGGTTTCCGTGCTCATGTCCGAGATCATCGCCCACCACGTCAAAGACCGCGAAACCATCCAGATTTACGACTCGACCAGCGGCTCCGGCTCGCTACTGCTCAATATCGGCCAGTCCATCGCCAAGCACATGGCGGATAAGGACAACATTCGCTACTACGCCCAGGAGCTCAAGGAAAATACCTACAACCTGACGCGCATGAACCTCGTCATGCGCGGCATCCTGCCCAGCAACATCGTCACCCGCAACGCCGACACCCTGGAAGACGACTGGCCGTTCTTTGACGATCAAGACCCGGTCAACACCTACAACCCGCTCTACCTCGACGCCGTCGTCTCGAATCCGCCCTATTCGCAGCAATGGGACCCACAGCACAAAGACAGCGATCCGCGCTACGCCCGCTTCGGCCTCGCGCCCAAGTCCAAGGCCGATTACGCCTTTCTGCTGCACGACCTATACCACCTCAAGCCGGGCGGCATCATGGCCATCGTCTTGCCGCACGGCGTCCTGTTCCGAGGCGGAGAGGAAGGCGCCATCCGCAAAAACCTGATCGAAAACGACCACCTCGAAACCATCATTGGCCTGCCGGCCAACATCTTCTTTGGCACCGGCATCCCCACCATCATCCTCGTGCTCCGCCAGAAACGTGAGCGCAGCGATGTCCTTATCGTGGACGCTTCAAAGGGCTTCGCCAAAGAAGGCAAAAGCAACAAACTGCGCGCCTCCGACATCAAGAAAATCACCGACACCGTGATCGGCCGCCTCAGCGTGCCGCGCTACAGCCGCCTCGTGCCCAAGACCGAGCTGCAGGCCAATGACTACAACCTCAACATTCCGCGCTATGTCGATTCCTCCGAACCTGCCGAAAGCTGGGATCTCTACGCTTCCATGTTCGGCGGCATCCCGCTGACCGAGCTGGATGCCCTGGCCGATTTCTGGCAAGCCTTTCCCGGCCTGCGCGCCGCCCTGTTTACCGACAACGGCACGCCCTACGTTGCGCCAAAGGTAGAAGACCTCGCCCAAACCACCCGCGAACATCCCGAGGTAAAGAACTACAGCCGAACCTTCACCACCGCCTTTGCCGATTTCAATCCCTGGCTGCGCGGCGCACTGCTTGAACAAATGCTCACCCTGCAAATCCCCCAGCAGGAATCACTGATCAGCGAAGCGCTGTTTGCCCGCCTCGCCCCGCTGCCGCTCATCGACAAATACCACGCCTACCAAATTCTTGATGATCACTGGCAACCCATCGCCATTGACCTCGAAATCCTCCAGACTGAAGGCTGTGATGCCTCTCGTGCGGTCGACCCCAATTTCGTCACAAAAAAGAAGGATGGCAAAGACGTAGAAGTTCAGGAGGGCTGGAAAGGTCGCATCCTGCCCTTCGAGCTGGTGCAGATGGCGCATCACAAGCCGGAGCTGGACGCGCTGCGCAACAAGGAAACCCGCCTCAGCGAAATTACCGCCTCACTTGAGGAAACTTTGGAGAGCCTCAGCGAAGAAGAAAAGGCCAACGACACCGTCAACGACGCCGGCGACAAGTTCGTCAATGCCGCCGTCGCCAAAGAGGCCAAGCTCCTGCTCGCCGAGGCGAAGAAATCAGGCGACTTCGATGCCGAAACCTACGAGGCCAAGATCATCCAGGCCGCCGACTGGCTCGCCGAAGAGAAAACCCTGAAAGCGGCCATCAAACAAGAAGCCGCCGCCCTCCACCTCAAAACCAAGAAAACCATTGAAGGCTTAAGCGACGCGCAGGTGCACGAACTGCTCGAACGCAAGTGGATCATTCCACTCAGTGACCAGCTCCACAGCCTGCCCGATCAGCAGATCGATGGCTTGACCCGCAAGCTCGAAGCCCTCGTACAAAAGTACCAAATCACCTATGCCGTAAGCGGTAACCCAACGGCGTTCTTCCCTTCGTTGCGCGCGATGACGAGAATTGCTCCCGAGACCAATCACTCACGGGAGCAACAGCGATGGCGGAACGAAAGAAGGGCAAAGGATCAAGGCGCGGCCGG
>JAUYQT010000228.1 GCA_030697085.1 Azonexus sp.
ACTGCCGATGCCGACCTGAAGGCGCAGATGCCGAAAATCAGAAACAACATCATGCTTCTGCTTTCTTCAAAGAAAGCCTCCGAACTGCTCCCCAAGGAGGGCAAAGAGAGCCTGGCCGAAGCATTGAAGGACGAGATCAACGATATTATTGCCCCGCCGAAGAAAAGCAAAAAAGGGGTAAAAGTCAGTAGCGACGGCCCGGTCAAGTCTGTTCTATTCACCTCTTTCATCATTCAGTAAGGAGCCATGGCCGGCGACTTTCTTTCTCAGGATGAGGTTGACGCCCTACTCAAGGGCGTCACCGGAGAAGCTGACGAGCCCGAGGAAAGCCAGGCTGACGGTGGCGGCATCCGTGCGTACAACATCGGTACGCAAGAACGCATCGTGCGCGGGCGGATGCCAACCCTTGAGCTGGTCAATGAGCGCTTCGCTCGTTACTTGCGGATAGGCCTTTTCAATTACATGCGCCGGAACGCCGAAATTTCGGTCGGTCCGATCCGCGTGCAGAAATACAGTGAATTCATTCGCAATCTGGTCGTCCCAACCAACCTCAACCTGGTGGTTGCAAAACCCTTGCGTGGTACCGCTTTATTCATTTTCGACCCTAATCTTGTTTTTTTGGTCGTTGACAACATGTTCGGCGGCGATGGTCGCTTCCATACCCGTGTTGAAGGCCGTGACTTCACCGCCACCGAGCAACGGATTATTCAAGGACTGCTGAACGTTGTCTTTATCGAGTACAGCAAATCCTGGAAACCGGTACACGAAATTAATTTTGAATACGTGCGCTCGGAAATGAATTCGCAGTTTGCCAATATCGCGACGCCCTCTGAGATTGTCGTTTCCACAACGTTTACCCTGGAGTTTGGTGGTGCGACTGCAGACATGCATATTTGCTTTCCCTACTCGATGCTGGAGCCGATTCGGGATCTTTTGTACAGCACAATGCAAAGTGACCAGCTATCCTCCGACAAACGCTGGATCGGTACGCTACGCAAACAGCTCCAGGGTGCAGAGGTAGAACTCGTTGCGTATCTGGGTTCCGGTAAGATCACGCTCGGGCAGATACTCAAACTGAAAGCAGGAGACGTCATTCCGCTCAATATTTCAGAGCGGATTGAAGCCATGATCGATAACGTCCCCCTGATGGAATGCACCTACGGCCAGCAAAATGGTCAATACGCCCTGAAGCTTGAGCGATTCATTGCCTCCGCGCCCGACGCGCCGGCCCATGAGCCGGCAATGGGAGAAAAGAATGGCTGACGAAATGGAAAATATGGAAAACAGTATGATCGAGGACGATGGCCAGATCAGCGAGGACGACTGGGCAACCGCGATGGCGGAACAAGCCATCTCCGAAGCCCCCTCAGCCCAGCCGGCTGACATTTTCCCCTCATTCGGCGCCAATGCTGGCAACACGGGCATGATGAACGAACTCGACATGATTCTGGACATTCCAGTCAAGTTGACCGTCGAACTCGGCAGAACCAAGATCACAATCAAAAACCTGCTTCAACTGGCACACGGCTCGGTGGTTGAACTGGATGCAATGGCAGGCGAGCCCATGGACGTTCTGGTTAATGGCACGCTGATTGCCCAGGGTGAAGTTGTTGTGGTCAACGATAAATTCGGCATACGTTTGACCGACATCATCACACCCTCTGAACGCATGAAAAAACTCAATCGCTGAACGCCCCTGCGAGTTTGCTTTAAGATAGCGCCCTGACTATTTGAAGCTTTAGGTTGCCTGTCTTGCTACGCTTTCTACTACTGCTCGTTCCCTTTGCCGCCCAGGCAGTTGAGACAGCCGCGCCCAGCACCATCGCAGCTGGGACTTATCTTCAAGCAACACTTGCCCTTGCCCTCATCGTTGCCTTGCTGCTCGGTCTGGCATGGTTAGCCCGGAAAGTTTCTGGCAACAAGGGGTTTGGTCAAGGCGGCATGAAGGTCGTCGGCGGTGTCGCACTGGGCCCACGGGAACGCATTGTTTTACTCGAGGTCGGTGACGAATGGCTGGTAGTTGGCGTTGTTCCCGGACAAATCCGCACATTGCATCGACTTGCCAAAGGCGAGCCCACCCCCGCGACAGCGGCTTCATTTCTTCCCGGTGAAGAAAAGCCCTTTACCCAGTGGCTACAAAATATCACCGAGCGCCGTAAGCATGATTAAGCGTCTTCTTGCAGCCCTGGTCTTACTGATTCCAGCCGGCTTCGCCATTGCCCAGGCGACCGGCGGGCTTCCGGCCATTACCAGCGCCCCCGCCGCCGGAGGCGGCACGACTTATTCATTGACCATCCAGACCCTGGTACTGATGACGGCGTTGACCTTCATTCCAGCAGCGGTCTTAATGATGACGGGGTTTACCCGCATCGTTATCGTCCTTTCGTTGCTGCGGCACGCCATGGGAACGACAACTTCGCCATCAAACCAGGTCATTATCGGTCTTTCCCTATTCCTGACTTTTTTCGTCATGAGCCCGGTCCTGGAGAAGGTCTATGTTGACGCCTATGTACCGCTCTCCGAAAACAAGATCAATATCATGCAGGCCGGTGAACGAGCGGCCATTCCCATGCGTAGTTTCATGCTCTCGCAAACCAGAGAGTCAGATCTCGCTCTTTTTGCCGGCGTGGCCAAAGTCGACAAGATTGAAAAACCGGAAGACACACCACTACGTGTTCTGGTGTAAAACAGCGTGCAAAACTTTCCAG
>JAUYQT010000235.1 GCA_030697085.1 Azonexus sp.
CAAAGCCGCTACTGACAACACCGCCCTAATGATCACGTCGATTCAAAAACGCCAGACTGCGATGTTTGAGCGCTTGATTAAAATTGAAGAGCGCTATACCAAACAGTTTTCGAGCCTTGATACGCTGGTGGCTAACATGAACCAAACCAGCACTTACCTTACTCAGCAACTGGCTAACTTGCCGGGCGCTTACTCAGGAAATTAATAATGTTCGGCATGATGCGCAGTCCCGCACAAAGTTACGCCAAAGTGAGCGTTGACGCAGCGGTTGAAACCTCGGACCCGCACCGCTTGGTGCTGATGCTTTTCGATGGTGCTATCAGTGCAGTTTCACTAGCCCGCATTCATATGAATTCGGGTGATATTGCCCAGAAGGGTATGGCAATTTCAAAGGCTATTAATCTCATCACCAA
Organism: Azonexus sp.; assembly: GCA_030697085.1. Taxonomy (GTDB): domain Bacteria; phylum Pseudomonadota; class Gammaproteobacteria; order Burkholderiales; family Rhodocyclaceae; genus Azonexus. The sequence continues at coordinate 414 of JAUYQT010000235.1, forward strand.
TGGCCTGCAAGCGAGCCTGGACAAGGAAGCCGGTGGCGAACTGGCTGAACGACTGGCTGCGCTTTATGAATATATGACCCAACGACTGTTGTTTGCCAATTTAAAGAACAATGTTGCAGCCCTTGATGAAGTGGCCGAACTGCTCACCAGCTTGCGCGAAGCCTGGGCCGAAATTGCGCCGGACAAACAACAGGCGGCGGCTTGACTGATCATTTGACACCCCGCTACGAAGCAGTGCTTGAGCTCTCACGAAAAATGGAGAACTTGGCGCGCGAGCAAGCTTGGGACAATTTGATCGCCACAGAATCTGAACGTCGCAGCCTGCTTGGCAGTTTGCCAACAATCCAGCCGGCGAATTTATCAGGAGCCGATCAGCAAGCTATTGCTGCCATCATTCGGCAAATTCAAAGCTGCGACCAAACTGTTCGCGAGTACGTGCAACCCTGGCAAGAGAGCGTCGGCACGCTGCTTGCCCGCCTTGCACCCAAGCCGTAAGCAGTCATTATGATCCCGCCCGACGTTGCCAGCAGCTTGCGGCAAATCCTGCCGGATCAGCACGCGGCGACCAATGCGCAAAATCAACCGGTTGCGCCGGCACAAAAGATTGCCGATGTTTTATCCAATCTCGTTCCTGGCCAACGCGTTTTGGCCGAAATTCAGGCCTTGTTGCCAAATGGCACTTACCGGGCGATTGTCGCTCAACGCGATGTCACGTTGGCCTTGCCGTTTTCGGCCAAGGCGGGCGATACGCTGGAACTGGAAGTCTCCGAAAACGATGGCAAGGTTACGCTGGCTTTTGTTGCCAACCGCTCAAGTGGCGAACAGGCAGGCAAGCTCGCCACATCGGCGGCGACGACTTTAAGCCAGACGGGAAAGCTGATTACCGATTTGCTCGGTGGCATCGGCGACCAAGGCAAGCGTGCCTCACCAGCGCCACTGAATGGCAACTTGCCGCTGGTTGATGATTTTCCTGATCAGGCCGCTAACCTGGCGCCGATATTGAAGTCTGCACTCACCAAGAGCGGCGTTTTTTACGAGGCACACCAGGCGCGCTGGGTGGCGGGTGATCTGCCGACGGCCGCGCTGAAGCAGGAACCACAAGGCAAATTTGCAACGACGCCGCTCCCTGCTGGCCTCAGCAACCTTGCCGCTAACTCCCTGCTCGCCGCAAAGAATGCCACGGCAGGTTCGGTGGCGGCATCCAACGTCGTTTATGTGCTGCCGAGCAATTCAAGCGCAGCCCCTTCGCTGCCTGAAGCCCCCGACACAGCCAACCCGGCCAATCCCGCAACGGTGGCGACGCTCAAACTGGGCGAACAGTCGGCCACACCGGGCAATGCGGCGGTCGACGCAAATTTGGCGGCAAAAAATGCCGAGGCGGCCAAGGTCGCGAGCACGGCGGCCAATACGGCGACGACCGCCCAAAGCAACCAGGCTTCGCCGTCAGGCAATCCGATCCCCCGCGATCTGGTCCCGATTGTGCAACAACAGCTCGATGCGCTGGCGACCCAAAATTATGCCTGGCAAGGGCAAATCTGGCCGGGCCAGCAAATGCAGTGGGAGATCGGCGAGAATCCGGATGACGGTCGCTCTGCCGACAACGAAGCGATTGCCCGCTGGCAAACGCGCCTAAAGCTTTCTTTACCCATGCTGGGGGGCATCAATGCCGTTTTGCGTTTGAACCCGGCAGGTGAGGTCAACATAACGGTGACTGCTGATTCGACAATCAGCGAAACGCGCTTACGCGAAAGCGGCGTACTACTAAGCCGACAAATGGAAGCTGCCGGCCTCAATCTGACCCAATTACGGGTCGAGCATGGCGAAGCCGAATAACCCGGCGCGGGAAGCAATCGCCCTCGCCTATAGCCAAACCGACGCCGCACCGCGTGTGGTCGCCAAGGGCAAGGGGCTGATCGCCGAGGCCATCATCGCCCGCGCCCGCGAACACGGTGTTTTTGTCCATGAATCGCCGGAACTGGTGGCGCTATTAACCCAGGTCGATATCGACGAACATATTCCGGCCCAACTTTATGTGGCAGTGGCAGAACTGCTCGCCTGGCTGTATCGGATTGAACATGGCGATCGCGCCGCCCTACCGCCAGTTTAAGCGAGCCAATTGTTTGAATTCGTCATTCCGCGCACCCCAGGGGTACTTCCTGCGGGGCGCAAGCGGGAATCCAGAGCGAAAACACTGGATGCCGGGTCACGCCCGGAATGACGACTTTCAAATTAGTTCTCTGGTTTTACTTGGCTCAGCCAGAAAAAAATAATTGTTTTGGGCAGCCCCGGGGCACTCAGCAATTGCCGAGCGGCTATGGTTTACCATAACGCCTTACGCCTCTTGCTGACTCACATGCCTGCCATCACCGAAGAACCACTCGTCCCCAATTTTGAAATCGACCACCAGAAAGAATTTGCGAAATTTTTTCTCAGCAATCCGCGCGAGGTTCTTTTCTACCTGAATATCATGGCAAAACGCCATTGCCTCTTAACCGCTTACATTAATGAGGGGGCACATTTCTTTTTGACAACGATTGTTGCGGTCGACGAAGAAAAAGGCCTGATTTTTCTCGATCCTCAGCAGGACGAGGCGTGGAATGCCGAATTGGCTGACGCAGCCCAAATCACGCTGGTAGCGAATCTTGATAGCGTCAAAATGCAGATTCGTCTGCCCGCACTAAAAATAGCCCACATTGACGGAACGAACGTATTGTCGGCGCCCATTCCTGAGCACATCCTTCGCTTGCAGCGCCGAGAGTTTTTTCGCCTTGAGCCACCGCACTCACACCCCATTCACTGCAAAATCGCGAGCGAAAACGCCGAGGGCGTAGCACAAACATTTGAATTGCCACTCGCTGATATCAGTGGTGGAGGCGCCTGCTTGATTGGCCCGATTGAGATTGCCGAACAATTTTGCCGCGATACGCTGTTTCAGCAATGCCGCCTGGAGATTCCTGGCGAAGGGGTGATTCAGGTCAATTTACGCATCCGGAAAACGGTGGGAATATCAGACCGAAGCGGGCGGCAGCATCTGCGTATTGGCTGCGAATTCGTGAATTTGCCGGGCCTGCGCCTGGCGTTTATTGAACGCTACATCACCCGCATCGAGCGGGAGCGCAAGGCCAGAGATTCCGGCCTGGCGGATTAAACCTGCATATTCATCACATCCTGATAAGCCGTCACAATCTTATTACGGACTTGAACCATTTCCTGGAATGAAATACTGGCCGTCTGCAGGGCGATCATGACTTCATGCAGATTCTGGGTGGAATCACCGGCAACCATTTTTTCAGCCATCTGCGTCGATTGCTTTTGCGTCTGATTAACCTTGTCGAGAGAATTTTTCAAAACCTGAGCGAAATCGGGCGCGCCGGCAACCGGGGTTGCCTCGGCGGCTTTTCCTGAAGCCTGGGCTGCGGTAGACCGCAGCAGGCTCAACATTTGTTCGATGCCTTGTGTGCTCATTTTTAGCTCCTAAACTTTGGGCTGTTACATGCAATTTTCGAGCCAGAATTAGTATTTGAAATAACCTTCATCCCGGTACTGCTGCAATTTGTAGCGCAAGGTCCGCTCGGAGATCCCCAGCCGTTCAATCGCCTGCTTGCGCGAACCGCCCACCTCGGCCAGCGTGTGAAGAATGTGCTCACGTTCGAGATTTTTCATATTGTCGGCGTTTTTCCCGATATCCGACAGCCCGGCAGTGGGCGCCAACGCGACCGGCGCTGCGTCGAATAAAGGCTTTGCGACCGGCAGCAGATTAAAGTGCTCAGGCCCGATGCTCGGCCCAGTGGAAAGAATCAAGGCGCGCTGGATGACGTTTTCCAATTCCCGCACATTGCCGGGCCAATGATGAGCGATGAGCAAGGTTTCGGCGGTCGGTGACAATGAAACGCCGGGACGCCCCAAGCGGCCACCGTGTTCGACGACAAAATGATGGGCAATGGCGAGAATATCCTGGCGCCGCTCACGCAAAGCCGGGATCGCGACGGGAAAAACATTGAGCCGATAAAAAAGGTCTTCGCGAAAAACACCTTTAGCGACGGCTTCAGCCATGTCGCGATTGGAGGTGGCGATGATGCGGATATTGAGTGGCACCGGCTTTTTGCCGCCGACCCGCTCCACTTCGCGCTCCTGCAGGACACGCAACAGCTTCGCCTGCAGGCTCATCGGCATTTCAGTCACTTCATCAAGCAGCAGGCTACCGTCCTGTGCTTGTTCAAATTTTCCGGGCTGGGCTTGCGTGGCACCGGTAAAGGCGCCTTTTTCATAGCCGAAAAGAGTGGCTTCAAGCAGGCTGTCAGGAATCGCGGCGCAATTGATGGCGACAAACGGGCTATTTTTGCGGGCGGAATTGCGATGAATAAACCGCGCCACGACTTCTTTACCAACACCGGATTCACCGGTGAGCAAGACGGTAGCGTCAGTTTGGGCAACCCGTTGGGCCATGGCAAAAAGCTCGCGGCTCGCCGGATCAATGGCGACAACGCCAGCCGATTCGCCGGTTTCCGGCAATTCGTATTTGTTGATGTGGGCGAGCAAGGCTTGCGGCTCGAAGGGCTTGAGCAAAAAATCGCAGGCGCCGGAACGCATGGCGTCGACCGCTTTTTCGACCTCGGCGAAGGCGGTCATCAGCACGACGGGCAAATGCGGCAAACGCGAGCGGATTTCCTTGAGCAAGGTAATACCGTCCATCGGCATCATGCGAACATCGCTGACGACAATCGAAAAGGCCTGCTCGCCCAATACTTTCAGGGCTTCTTCACCGCCACCGACGGCGACGTAAGGTCGACCGGCAAGTTCAAGCGTGTCGCCAATGGCTTCACGCAGGCTGGGGTCGTCTTCGACAACCAGAATCGGCAAGCTGTGTTCAGCCATTATTTTCCATTCCGCTTTCTACCGAACCAAGCGGCAGTGTGATGACAAACTCGGCGCCAATGCCGGGTTCTGAAAAGAGTTCAATCGAGCCGCCATGGGCGCGGACGACGCCGAGCGCGATTGCCAGACCCAAACCAGTGCCCTGACCTTTGGTGGTGAAAAATGGCTCAAAAATGCGCGCCTGGGTTTCTCGGGCGATACCGGGGCCGCTATCGCGGACGCTAATGGCCAGTAAATCGCCTTGTCGCTTGCCGGTCAGGCAAATTTTGCCGCCTGCCGGTGCCGCCTGCATGGCATTTTCAAGCAGGTTGATCAAGGCGCCAAACAAGGCTTTGCGGCTGCCGACGATTTTTGCCTCAAAATCCGGGTTGACCGCAGCAAAGATCAAACCATGCTCACGCATCAAGGGTTCAACCGTTTGGGCGGCCTCGGCGAGCAATTCGCCGATGACGATAATGTCGCGCCCGATACTTTCGCCGCGGGCAAAAAGCAGCACATCCTGAATCAGGTGTTCCAACCGACGCAATTGCCCGGTTGCCTTCTCCGAAAAACGGGCACGCGCTTCATCCGGGACGTTGGGCTGGCCAAGATTGGCGGCATAGAGCAATGCGGCGGCCAAAGGCGTACGCAACTGGTGCGCCAGCGAGGCGGCCATTTCGCCCATCGCAGCCAGGCGCTGATTGCGCTCCAGCTCGGTTTTCATTTGGTGCGCCGCGGTGACGTCGTGAATCAGCAAAATTTTACCGCCGGCTGAAGCCAGCACGCTCTCGGCAATGGACACCCGTCCCTCACCCATAAGCCACTCGCCGACGGTCATCGTCGGCTCAAGATAAGCACGGACGATGTCACCCCAGTGCTGACCCACCATCTCAGCGCCAAACATGGTCATGGCTGCCGGGTTGGCGGCGGCAACCAACGCAGTTGCGTCGAGCACCACCACGCCGGCCGGCAAGGCATCGAGCAATGACGAAAGACGTTCGGAAAGCGCTTCCTTTTCTTGATACTGGCGGCGCAGCTCACCATTGGCAATGGCCAGCTCTTCAGTCAGCCTGGCCGCCCGCGCCTCCAGCGCTTCATAGGCCTGCGTCAATTCAGCCGAAACCTGATTGAACATGGCAAAGGCCCGCTGCAATTCGGCGGTCTTGTTTTCCGGGTCGGGTGGAGGGGCGTTGGCCTGCAGGCTGGGCATTGAAAAAGATAGGGGGGATTAAGCGCCGGTAATAGTAAAATATTTCCAGGCAATTGGGCCTACCAATTGATTCTTCTTGTATTTCACAGCAATTCAACCGGGCATTAATGGCAGCAACGACTGAAACGATGGCAGGCACGGTCCAGGATACGAATCCCTTGGAGCGCCTGCGCGATGCGTTTAACCGCCTGGGCCAGCAGCAGAAAATAGCTTTTCTGGTCGGCTTGGCCGCGCTCATCGCCGTCGTTGTCGGTACCGTACTTTGGAGCCAGCAGCCGGACTGGCGCGTGCTTTTCTCCAACTTGACCGAAAAAGATGGCGGCGCCATTGTCGCCATTCTCGAAACACAAAATACACCACATCGTTACAGCGACAGCGGCGCCCTGATGGTGCCGGCGAGTCGCGTCCATGAGGTCCGCCTGAAACTCGCTTCGCAAGGCCTGCCCCGCGGCGGATTGGTTGGCTTCGAGTTGATGGAAAATCAAAAATTCGGCACCAGCCAGTTTGCCGAACAGGTGAATTATCAGCGCGGCCTGGAGGGTGAACTGGCGCGAACCATTCAATCCATTGGCGCAGTGCAGTCAGCCCGTGTGCACCTGGCCATCCCCAAACCTTCAGTCTTTGTTCGCGAGGAGCAAAAGCCAACCGCCTCGGTCATGCTCAACCTTTACCCCGGCCGGACGTTGGATGGCGCACAAATTGCCGGGATTGGCCACCTGATTTCTTCCAGCGTCCCGCAATTGCCGATGGGGAATGTGGCGATCATTGATCAAAACGGGGCGCTGCTTTCGCAACTCAAGAGCAAGCTTTCCGACGTCGGACTTGACCCAACACAGCTTAAGTACGTGCGGGAAACAGAAAATGGCTTGATCAATCGTATCGAAGAAATTCTGACGCCAATGCTGGGTGCCGGCAATTTCAAAGTGCAAGTGGCTGCCGATATCGATTTCTCCCAAAACGAGCAAACGGCCGAGACTTTCCGCCCGAATAGCACGCCGGAAACGACGAGTATTCGCAGTCGGCAGAGTAACGAAACGGCGAATATTAATCAGGTAGCCGGCGGCGTTCCCGGCGCGCTCACCAACCAGCCGCCCGTGCCGGCCACCGCACCGCTGACCCAGCCAGCGCTCGGCAACGTCCCCGGTCAACCGGCAAAACCGGGCAATATTCAAGGGCAGCTGGATTCCGCCGGGGTCACGGCGCCGCTTAACCCGGTTGGCCAGCCGATCAGTACCAGCAAGAACGCCACGATCAATTATGAAGTGGACAAAACTATCCGCTACACCAAGCAGGCTATTGGCAATATCCGCCGGTTGTCGGCGGCGATGGTGATTAACCATCGCCCAGAAATCGACAAAACGGGCAAGTCGGTCAATAAGCCACTGCCCGATGCGGAAATGAAGCAGATCAGCGAACTGGCCCGCGAAGCAATGGGCTTCAGCAAAGAACGTGGCGACACGATTTCGGTGGCCAATGCGCCGTTCACCGCAGTCGATAAGACGGAAAGCGAATTGCCGATCTGGAAGGACCCGGAAAATATTTCCTACGCCAAGGAGCTGGTCAAATATTTGATGATCGCTGCGATTATCGCCTTCCTGTATTTCAAGATAATCCAGCCTTCGCTGAAAACCATGTTCGAGCCAGAATCGAAAGCGGACCACGAAGACGGCGAAGGTGGCACCGGGCCATTTGGCGGCGTGGGCGGTTTGCCGGGCATTACCGACGAAGAAGGTGCAACCGAGGTCAAGATTGATCACTACGGCATCAAGGTTCAGAAGGCGCGGGACGCGGCCGGGGCTGATCCGAAGGCCGTAGCCAACATTATTAAAGAATGGATGGACCCGAATGGCAGCTAGCCCCGACGATGGCATGGAAAAAGCCGCGACGCTACTCATCGCACTCGGCGAGGATCACGCCTCTGAAGTACTCAAGCACCTCGGCCCGCGTGAGGTACAAAAGCTGGGCCACGCGATGGCTTTGCTCAAATCTGTGCCGCGCACCAAAGTTGAAGCCGTCCTCGATGAATTCAATCAGATCGCCGAGGAAAGTCTGGCGGTTCACGTCGATACCGATAATTACATTCGTTCGGTACTGACCAAGGCACTGGGCGATGACAAGGCTTCAAATCTTATTTCACGTATTTTGCAGGGCGGCGAAACATCCGGCATTGAAGGCCTGAAATGGATGGACGCGCCCACCGTGGCCGACCTGATCAAGAACGAACACCCGCAGATTATCGCGACTATTCTGGTCCATCTGGAGCACGATCAGGCGAGTGAGATTCTCAATCGTTTCACCGAGCGTCTGCGTAATGACGTGGTGCTGCGGGTAGCGACGCTCGAAGGTATCCAGCCCACTGCGCTCCGTGAATTGAACGAGGCAATGATGCGTATACTTTCCGGCTCGACCAACGTTAAACATAGCGCCCGAGGCGGCGTACGCACAGTTGCCGAAATTCTTAACTTCATCGGGACGGCCAATGAAACCTCCGTCGTTGATGCCATTCGCGAATACGACCCGGATCTGGCGCAAAAAATTCTCGATGAGATGTTCGTTTTTGAAAATCTGATGGATATCGACGACCGCTCTATCCAGCTCATTCTGCGCGAAGTGCAGTCCGATTCCTTGATTCTGGCTCTCAAGGGCGCCTCGCCGGATTTGCGCGAGAAAATATTCAAGAACATGTCGCAACGCGCCGCTGAAATGTTGCGCGAAGATCTCGAGTCGAAAGGCCCGGTTCGCCTCTCGGAAGTCGAAGCGGAGCAGAAAGAAATCCTCAAAATTGTCCGCCGTCTGGCCGACGAAGGACAGATCGTACTGGGTGGGGCTGGTGGCGAGCAAATGGTCTAAACAGGCAGAGGCTCACCCGTGATTATCCCCAAGGAAGAATCCGCCAGCTTTCAGCGCTGGCAAGCCAGCTCGTTTGATCGAAAGCCGGCCCCCCAAAAGACGACAACCGCTAACCCGGCACCGGCCGCCGTGACACCCGCGCCAGAGGAGTCTCCACCCCCATTCGTCCTGCCCACCGTCGATGAAATCGAACACATGCACGAAGAGGCTCGCCGCAGTGGCTACGAGGCCGGACTGGCCGAGGGGAAAGCTGCCGCAGCGGCTGAGGCGGAGAAAGCGGCCGAAACAAATGCCCAACTCTTTGGCGCCTTGATCAATAATTTGCAAGCAGCCCTTGCTGAGACTGAGCAATCTATTGCTGAGGAAATGCTGGCCCTGTCCATCGAAATTGCGGCACAAATAACCCGCGGCAGCATCGCCGCCAATACGGAGCTATTGCTGCCGATTATTCGCGAGGCGATTGCCAGCCTGCCGCTGCATCACGCCCACCTGAC
>JAUYQT010000278.1 GCA_030697085.1 Azonexus sp.
AGCGATCACGACGTGATTGAAATAGCCGGCATCAAAATGGAATTTTTCCTCAAGGCCTGATTAGCCTTTATTCGACGAAACCGGCATGAAACTACGTGTTTTGGGTTGCAGTGGCGGCATCGGTGGGCGCCATCTGCGCACCACCTCTTTTCTCGTTGATCACGATATCCTGATCGATGCGGGTACCGGCGCCGCCGATCTCTCGATTGCCGAACTGGCGGCAATCGACCACGTATTTTTGACGCACACCCATCTCGATCACATTGCTGCGCTGCCGCTGATGCTCGACACCGTGGCCGATCGTCGCCGTCAGCCGCTGACGGTATATGGCACCGCGGCTGTCCTTTCGATTTTGCACCAGCACGTGTTTAACAACGCCGTCTGGCCGGATTTTTCCAGCCTGCCTAATACCGATCAGCCTTTCATGCGCTATCAGCCGATTCTGATGGGTGAGGCGGTGACGCTTAGTGGCCGCAGTATCACCGCCTTGCCAGTTGACCACACCGTCCCGGCAGTCGGCTACCAGCTCGATTCCGGGTGCGCCAGCCTGGTATTTTCCGGTGACACCGGCCCGTGCGATGCTTTTTGGCAAGCGGTCAATCGGATCGATAATCTGAAATACCTGATTGTCGAGTGCGCTTTTCCGAATCGTGAAGCGGCTTTGGCCATGCGCTCGAAACATCTTAACCCGGCCATGTTGGCTGTTGAATTGGCCAAACTTGAACGCGCCTGCGAAATTCATATTACCCATCTGAAGCCGGGGCAAATTGAATTGACGATGGCAGAAATCGAGCATTCGCTCGCTGATTTCTCGCCCGGCATGCTGCAAAACAGTCAGCTTTTCGAGTTTTAAGCCGTCGGGAAAAGTTTTAAACCGTCAGGAAAGCCATCGTTTCGGGCGGCGGCCAGCGCCAGCGCACCACGCAACCCCAGGTCTTCTGCGGTCAACCAATAAATCGGCATGTTTTTTACCAGCCTGGCATGTTCGTGTTTGTTGAGAAATGCCTCAACGAAAGGCGTTCGGTCGACATGCGGCAGCAATTTAGCCACCATGCCGCCGGCCAGATAGACGCCGCCGTGAGCTAGCCACAGTAGCGCCAGGTCGCCGGCAAAAGCACCATAGCAACTGAGCCAGAGGTTCAATGCCTGTTTCGCCAGCGGGTCGCTTCCGTTCAGCGCGGCCTGGCCGATTGTTTCTGCTTGCGGCGCTGCCGGGCATTTTTCTAAATGCTGCGGTCGACCGCCTAAAAAGGCATAAATCCGCGCCAGCCCGGGGCCGGAAACGACACTTTCGATGGTCACGCGGCCATGTTGCGCCAGCAACCAGCGCCAAAGCTCGCCTTGCTCCGCCGTTTGTGGCGAAAAGCCGAGATGCCCGCCTTCGCCGGGAATCACGCGATAACGGCTGTTTTCCCAGATCAGGCCAGCAACACCGAGGCCAGTGCCGGCACCGAGAATGACCCGCGGGGCCTGGGCAAGTGGTTCTCCCGCATAAAGCGATTGAATATGCGCCGGATTGATCACCGACAGGCCATTGGCCGCGGCAGCGAAATCATTGACCAGCGTCACCTGGCCAATGTCAAAACGCCGGCGGAGGGCCTCGGCATTGAGCTGCCAGGGCAAATAAGTTAGTTGTGCCTTTTGCCCGTCCGTCGGGCCAGCCAGGCCGAAACAGGCGGTGTCGATGGCTCTGGCCTGAATTTGAAAGCCATCAAGAAATTCGCCGAGCAGGGCATCGAAACTCGGGTAATCGGCGCTGACAAAGCGCCGCTCGTGGATGATTTCAAGGCCGCCAGCGTTTATTTCAGCCAGCGCCAATAAAGTCTTGGTGCCGCCGAGGTCGCCGCCGAGAAACATGGTTTAAACGGCTACCTTGGCGGCAATGTGTGGATGTGGATCGTAGCCTTCGAGACGGAAATCCTCGAATTTGAAGGCAAAAATGTCGTTGACCGCGGGATTGATCCACATCGTCGGCAATGGGCGCGGCGGGCGCGATAGCTGCAACCTGGCCTGCTCGAAATGATTCGAGTAAATGTGGGCATCGCCGAATGTGTGTACGAAATCACCCGGCTGATAGCCGCAAACCTGCGCCAGCATCAGCGTTAACAGGGCATAGGAAGCGACGTTGAAGGGCACGCCGAGGAAAATATCGGCGCTGCGCTGATAGAGCTGACAGGAGAGCTTGTTGTCAGCGACGTAGAACTGAAAAAGGCAGTGGCAGGGCGGTAGCGCCATGCTGTCGACGTCGCCGGGATTCCAGGCTGAAACAATATGGCGGCGCGAATCCGGGTTGTTTTTCAGGCTATGGACAAGTTGGCTGATCTGATCGATCAGCCGGCCATCTGGCGTTTCCCAACGCCGCCATTGCTTGCCGTATACCGGACCAAGGTCGCCATTTTCATCGGCCCACTCATCCCAGATGCGTACGCCGTTTTCCTGCAAATAACGGATATTGGTGTCACCCTGCAGGAACCACAGCAACTCATGCACAATGGATTTCAGGTGCAATTTTTTAGTGGTCGTCATCGGGAAGCCATGGGCAAGATCAAAGCGCATTTGCCAGCCAAAAACGGAGCGCGTGCCGGTGCCGGTGCGGTCGGCCTTATTGTGCCCGGTGTCGAGCACGTGGTTCATTAGGTCAAGATATTGCTGCATGGACTTGTGATGGTTAGCCGGGTTGGGAGGACAATTTTAACGCTCTGTGTTGCTGCTTTGTACTTCAATAAGGTCTGAGCGGCTAAACTGCCTGATCAAAATAATATGACGATGTCGCTAAGGAAGAGGGAATGCTTAACAAATTGGGACGCCTGGGCAATATTTTTGGGCAGAAAGACATCCACCCGTTGGCTGATGAGCGTGAGTTCAAACGCATTCTTGACGAGTTGCCACGCGACAATGCGTTTCGCGCGCTTGATGAAATCGGTGGCTGGCTGGAGTCCCTGCAGGCGACGCAGGATTGCTCGGCCGACCGGGTTTATGAAGTGGCCCGGCAGTTGGCGGATGCCGCGCTGCCACATTTGAAAAGACTTTCCCGCGATTATTTGCACTCGGCACGTTTACCGCGAACCGAAGAAAAGCGTTTGTGGTCGATTAATTTTGGCTTTTGGCGTTTGCTGGCTGAAACCTATGAACGTTGTCTGGCGGCCGTCGATGGCAAGGATAAAGTTGCAGAAAATCTTCGGGCTGCTTTGCCGGCGCTGTGTGCACGCTTGATTGCGGCGCAAGCGGCAATTATGAAATGGGAGCAGTTTCATTATGGCCCGAGCGCCAACGAGCTTTGGTCCCGGATGGGTGCTGCCTTGCTGTTTGCCGAGGCGGCTGGCGTTGCCGATAAATCGGTGGCGCTGGGCATTCAAGGCCGATTCACTTCACCCCAGCATGAGTTTCAGCGGGCGATGGTTTTCCAGGCGGCATCGCTGGATAGCCTGCTGCCGCTCGAGATTGAAATTGCCGAGCGCCTGATTGACCATTTTTTGCCCCATTTTTCCTTCACTAGCGTGGCCGACGCCGATAGTGTGTATTGGGTCGATTTGCTGCAGTCTCAGCCGCCACTGCGTCTGGCCCTCATGCCGAAATCGGCGCAGCCCAGCCAGCGGTTTTTCAAGCCAGGACAAGCGCACCAGCAGATTCGAGCCTTGCTCGATACACTTGAACAGACCGGCGATGTGCCGCCCGAGATTAATTTGGGCGGGCAGTATTACGCCAAAACCCTGATTCCCGTCGTCCGTCACCTGGCCAGCTATCTGGCGCCGATACCACCGCAACGCAAGCATGACCGGCATCGGGTAAAACACCGGATGTCAGTGCTGAATGGCCTGGTCAATGCTTTTGTTGCCTTTTCCGGCGAATTTGGTGGCCGCCCAGCGGGTTTGCAGATGGAAAGCTGGGTGGTTGAAAACGTCAGTCGTGGTGGTTTCGGGGTTGTGCTGAACGATATCTCTGCCGACTGGCTGAAGGTGGGTACCTTGCTCGCCATGCAACCGGAAGGCGGTGAGAACTGGTTGTTGGGGATAATTCGGCGTTATCACCGGTTGAGCGATAGCGAGGCGCGCGTGGGCATTGAGGCGCTGGCCCGGCAAGTAGTGGCCGTTGAGTTGAAAGTGTGCACCGCATCCAGTTATGCTTCAGTGGCGGGTATCCTGGCGCTGCTGATCTTTGAAGGCAACGCCCCCGGAGAAGTGCGCGTGGTGTTGCCACTGGCCTCTTTCGATCTGCGCGAAAGCCTCGAATACACTCAGCATGGACAACGCCGGATATTGATGCCGATGGCGCTGCTGGAACAAACCAGTGATTTTGAACTGGCGCTTTACCGCCCCGGCGAGATCGTCTGAGCGCAAGCGGCTGACACAAAAGCCGCGCCGAATTATTTGGCGCGGATTGCCGACTTGGGCCGGAAAGCCTTGATCACCGCCTCGTTCGTTTCGGCGTAAGGGCCGCCAATCAAGTCGATGCAATAAGGCACCGCGGCAAAGATGCCGACATGGCTGACCTGGCCGTCGCCATCGCGGGCACCTTCCAGCGTTTCCTTGATTGATTTCGGCTGGCCGGGCAGATTGATGATCAGTGCTTGCTTGCGAATCACTGCAACCTGGCGCGAAAGAATCGCCGTCGGGACAAAATTCAGGCTGATCCGGCGCATCTCTTCGCCGAAACCAGGCATTTCCTTGTCGGCCACGGCCAGCGTGGCTTCCGGCGTCACATCGCGCCGCGCCGGGCCGGTGCCGCCGGTGGTCAGCACGAGATGGCAATGGCTGCGGTCAACCAGCTCGATCAGGGTATTTTCAATCGTTGGCTGGTCGTCGGCGATCAGCCGCGTTTCCACCCGCCACGGCGTCGTTAAGGCGCTGCTCAGCCATTCCTGCAGCGCCGGAATGCCTTTATCTTCATAAACGCCGGTCGAGGCGCGGTCGCTGATCGAAACCAGGCCGATGACCAGTGCGTCACTCGTCGTCATTCGGCACGCCGTTTTTATCGAGATCCTGCAGCATCTGGAAAATCGCCCGGAAGTTTTTCGGCGGCTTGTTGCCTTCCTGTTCTTTAAGCGCATTCCGGCGCAACTGGCGCAGGTGCTGCAGATCAACGCCTGGCCAGGCCGTTGCAATTTCAGAGAGGACTGATTCGTCTTCAATCAGGCGATTACGCATGCGTTCGAGACGGTGCAGGCGGGCATTTTCAGCGGCCGAGTCGCCGCGAATCAGTGCCAAACCGGCCCGGATTGGCTCCTCATCAAGGTTCCGCAGCATTTTGCCGATATACATGATCTGCCGGCGCCGGGCGCCGTGTGAGTTGATCTTCTGGCATTCGCGCACTGCGGCATGCAGATCCTCGGGCAGGTTGACGCGTTTTAACTGGCCCACTGAAAGCTCGACCAATTCGGCGCCGAGATCCTGCAATTCGTGCATTGCCTCCTTGATTTTGGTCTTGGAGGGGCGGCCGTTACCTTCGGTGAAATCTTCTTCTAGCATGGGGCGTGTTCGAGAGCTGGCAATGTTGGGCTGCTATGATAGCGACTTTCCCGAATCGACGCCCCCTCCATGCCCGAAACTGCCGCTTTTTCCTATTCCTTCGCCACTCTGCAGCAACTTGCCGAGGATGTCCTGAAACATGCTCGCGAAAAGGGCGCCACGGCTTGCGAGGTCGATGCCTCCGAAGGTTTTGGTCAGTCGGTGGGCGTGCGTTGCAACGAAGTCGAAACGATTGAATTTAATCGTGACAAGGGCGTTGGCATTACCGTGTATGCCGGTCAGCGCAAGGGTTACGCCAGTACGTCCGACTTTTCGGCACAGGCTTTGCGCGAAACGGTCGAGGCCGCATTAAATATTGCTCGTTTTACTGCCGAAGATGATTGCGCCGGCCTGGCCGAGGCCGCCTTGATGGCGAAAAATTGCCCTGATCTCGATTTGTTTCATCCTTGGGCGTTGACCGTGGAAGACGCGATTGAGACGGCGCGGCGCTGCGAGCAGGCGGCTTTTGACGCCAGCCCGAAGGTCAGTAATTCGGAAGGCGCTTCGGTGTCGACGCAACAGGCGCAATTCGTTTCCGCCAACAGTCTCGGTTTCATGGGCGGTTATCCGACGTCACGGCATTACATTTCCTGCTCGGTGATTGCCGGTGAGCAAGACGCCATGCAGCGCGACGATTGGTACACGACGCATCGCGATGCAGCTTTGCTCGGCGATGCCGTTTTGGTCGGTCGCACTGCCGCAGAACGTGCCGTGGCTCGGCTCGGCGGACGTAAAGTCAAAACCGGTGAATTCCCGGTACTTTTCGAAGCACCCCTGGCTGCCGGTTTGATCGGCAGTCTGGTGCATGCGGTGAGTGGCGGGGCGCTTTACCGTAAATCGTCTTTCCTGCTCGATCAACTCGGCAAGCGCGTGATGCCGGAATTTGTTCAGCTCAGCGAGCGGCCGCATATCAAATGCGGCCTCGGCAGTTCGTCATTCGATAGCGATGGCGTTGCAACAAAAGACCGCGAAGTCATCACCAACGGCATTCTGCAAGGCTATTTTTTGAGCACCTACACGGCGCGCAAGCTGGGTATGCAGACAACCGGCAATGCCGGCGGCAGCCATAATCTGATTCTGCAGCCGGGCGACGATGATTTTGCCGCGTTGCTGGCCAAAATGAACCGTGGTTTGCTCGTTACTGAATTGCTCGGTCAGGGCGTCAATTACGTCACCGGCGATTATTCGCGTGGCGCGGCGGGTTTCTGGGTGGAAGGCGGCAAGATCGCCTATCCAGTGGAGGAAATTACCATCGCGGGCAATCTTAAAGCCATGCTGGCGGGCATAGTTGCCATCGGGCGCGATGTCCAGGTGCGCGGCTCGAAACAAACTGGCTCGATTCTGCTTGATCGGATGACAGTGGCCGGTGAGTAGATCGCTGCGGGTTCGTAAGGAATATCCAGGTTATTGACGAACGAGCCCTTGGTTGCGCAGCAGTTGCCCGAGGTGGCATTTGCGCTGTGCTGACTCGGTTTCGGCCTGGGCCAGGAAAAGTTCAGCCGCGGCCAACGCGTCGGAAAGTGCGTTGTGGAGCGGATAACGCGGCAAATGGTGCGCCGTGCGTAAGGCCGGTAGACGTAGTTTGCCCGGCAGGTGATGCGGTGCGCTACGTCTGGCCAGTTCCAGCGTGTCGATGACTGCTGGCAAAAAGGCGCCAGCGTAGCAGGCGCGACAGGCGGCGTCGATGAAGCGTACTTCGGTTGGTGAATAATGGGCGATCAGAACGCGCCCATCGAGTGCGACGAGAAAATCAGCCAGTACCGCATGCAGGGATTCACCGCTGGCGGCGCAATCGTCGGTGATGTGGTGAATTGCAACATTTTCTTCGCTCAAGGCGCGGCGGGGGCGAACCAGACGGTGACGGGCGGTTTCGAGCCTGATTTCCGGGCCATCCAGGCAAACCCAGCCGAAGCTGAGAATGTCGTCGCGGCCGGGCGTGACGCCGGTGGTTTCGAGGTCGAGGGCGAGATAGTTGATCGTATCCCAATCGGCTTTGCGATCAGCGAGCGGGCTTTCCAGATAAGCCCGTAGTGGCGCGGCCGCCGTTTGTCCGTGTAGACGCCGAGCCTGCCAGCGGCGTTGCCAGTGCAAACTGAACAGGCGACTGAATATTTGCCATGAAATCATTGCGTCGGTGCCTGTGGGTAGGCCAGCAGCAGCGCTTTTTGCTGGATGCCGATGGCAAGGAAGGTGTCGCGTAATTGCTGCCGTTCGGCTGCGGTCAACGTCGCAGGAACGATGAAATTGTCGGCTTTCAGCGCGTGCAATAACTGTTCTTTTTGGTGGCGAGTACGCAGACTGAGCAAAAACTCAAAGGCGGCGATCAAACTTTCAGCACCGTCCTGGCTCAGCAACCGGCTCGCACTGGCGCCACGCAGACGGGCCAAGGTGCCGATTTCACTGATGCCGGCAGCGAGTGCGTGGATTCTGGCCAGATCGACAATGGGCAAAATGCCGTGTCGTTTGATATCCAGCCCGCCTTCGTGGGCCCCCTCACTATCGACGACAAAATTCCGGAAGAGGCCGAGCGGTGGCGGTTTGCTGCAGCCGTTATTAATCAGATGGGCGAGCAGTGTTTCGTGCCGGGGGCTTTCGCCGGTAATCAACTGGCGCAAGGGTTCAGCCAGTTGGGCGTCACCATGTACAACGCGAAAATCAAACAGATTCGAGGCGAGGCGGGCTTTCTGCGGGTCGGTGTAGGTCATCCAGTCGATAAACAGGGCGCGCCAGTGGTCTGGGGGCAATCGCCACTGTGGGTTGCTCGCCATCATCCCGCCCGGGCAATGTACGAAGCCGCAGATGGCGAGGCCGTCGCAGACTTGCTGGGCGAGTTGGGCGAAATAGTCGGCGTCGTTGGGGGCGCTGATTTCTTCGGCAAGAATCAGTGCGTTGTCCTGATCGGAATGTAGCGTCAGTTCTTTTCGGCCTTGTGAGCCGAAGGCGATCCAGGCGTAAGGGACAGGCGGCGGACCGAGGCGGCTTTCGGTCATTTGCAGCAGGCGGCCGGCTATCGCATCGGCGATGCTGGAAACGACTTGGCTGAGAATCGGCGGCGATTCGCCACGGCGGGCCAGATTGAGCCATAGCTCAGGAAGCTCGTCGGCTGCGCTGACCAGTTCGCTCAGCTCGCCAGCACGGCGAATGCGGTCGGCCAGATAAACGCTACTGACGCCTTGGACTCGGAGCAGGTCAGTGCTGCTGATCAGCCCAAGCGGCCAGCCGTTGAGCGTGACCGGCAAATGGTGAATGCCGCGTCGGGTCATTTCCAGCAGGGCTTCGAAACCGGCGGCGTCGGACGGTAGCGTGCACGGGTTGGCGGTCATTACGCTGGTGAGTGGCGCGCTGTCGGGCAGACCGGCGGCGAGGCAGCGGCTGCGCAGATCACGGTCGGTGACGATGCCGCAAAGTTTTTCCTGGGCGATGATGAGGAGGGCGGAAACCCGTTCCCGGGTCATCAGCAGCGCGCCTTCGCGAATGCTGGTGCCGGCTTGGGCAAATACTGGCGGCCGGGTGATCAGGGTGGCCAGCGGCAGGCTGCCGAGATCGCGTTCCGGCGCGGGGGGCGGTGTGTTGCTGCGGTATTGGCGCAGACGCTGGCCAAGGTCTTGCATGGCGGCTTGACGCAATTCGGGGTGTTGCTGCCAGAGAATTTCGAGCTCTTTTTGCGGTAGACCGTAGAGCAAGGTGTCCTCAATCGCGTGGCCCGGCCAGCCGGCTTCCGGCGAGTCGGCGAGGCAGTCGGCATCGTGCCGATCGCCTTCACCCATGCGCCGGGCCAAAGCGCCGACCGGTGTACGCAATTCAATGGCGCCCTGGCGGATAAGCCAGAGGGCACTTTTGCCGGGCGGCGGAAAGCTTGTGCCCCGGCGTAAATAGCGGATGACAAATTTCGCGGTCAGCTTGCCTAGTTCGGCTGGGGCAAGTGTGTCAAAAGGTGGACAGCCGGCGATGAAGTCACGTATTTCGGCAAGTTCGTCGTTCATCCGGATAGCTTTCGAGCGTTGGCGATCAGCGCTCAGTTTATGCCTTACTGACCCAGATCGGCAGGTTAGGGTTTTCCACATCTCGTCAGATGGGCTGATTTACGGAAAAATGTTTCCAGCCATAAGGCTTGATATTCCTGATAATTAATGAGGAGACAAAATGCAACGTCGTGATTTTCTGAAAAAAGCATCCATTGGTGCCGCAGCCGGTGCCGCTGCAACATTCGCTGCGCCTGCGCTGGCACAGTCGCTGCCTACTGTTAAGTGGCGTTTGACTTCCAGCTTCCCGAAGAGCCTGGATACGATTTATGGTGGCGCCGAGCAGTTGGCTAACCGTTTGCGTGAAATGACCGGTGGCAAGTTTGATATTCGCGTTTTTCCGGCGGGTGAAATTGTTCCCGGCCTGCAAGCCATGGATGCCGTGCAGCAGGCGACGGTTGAGTGTTGCCATACCGCGTCTTATTACTACGTGGGCAAGGATCGTACCTTCACCTTCGGTACCGCCTTGCCGTTTGGCATGAATGCACGCCAGACCAATGCCTGGATGTATCACGGTGGCGGTCAGGAACTGCTTGACGAGTTTTTTGCCGGCTACAACTTCCTTTCTTTCCCTGGCGGCAATAGCGGCACACAGATGGGCGGCTGGTGGCGTAAGGAAGTGAAAACCGTCGCCGATCTCAAAGGGATCAAGATGCGTATTGGTGGCCTGGGTGGCAACATCATGGCCGAACTGGGCGTTGTGCCGCAGCAGATCGCAGCGGGTGATATTTACCCGGCGTTGGAAAAAGGCACGATCGATGCCGCCGAATGGATTGGCCCCTACGACGATGAAAAACTGGGCTTCTACAAAGTAGCCAAGAATTACTACGGCCCGGGCTGGTGGGAGCCATCTACCTGTCTGCAGTTCTTCGTCAACAAGAAAGAGTGGGACAAGTTGCCGAAGGAATATCAGGCCGCATTCACCGCGGCAGCGGCTGAAACCAACGTCACCATGACCGCCGAGTATGATTTCAAGAACCCGACGGCACTGGCCAAACTTCTGCAAAACGGGGTCAAACTGAGAACTTTCTCGAAGGAAATTTTGGAGGCTGCCAACAAGGCCGCCATACAGCTTTATTCGGACGAGGCGGCGAAGAATCCGGCATTCAAAAAGGTTTACGATTCATCCTAAATCCGGCAGTTACCCTGTCATCGCAAGCCGTTCAGGAGGGTGCCATGGCGGCAATGGACAGGTAATTTTCGCCACCACGTAGGCCAGGAAGGTCTGCCAGCGGTCAGCCTGAGGCA
>JAUYQT010000794.1 GCA_030697085.1 Azonexus sp.
GCCAAATATGGCGCACCGGAAACGCGTTATTGCCCGGCCGGCGTCTATGAAATCGTCGGTGAGGAAGAAGGCAAGCCACGGCTGCAGATCAACGGCCAGAACTGCCTGCACTGCAAGACCTGCGACATCAAGGACCCGACCCAGAACATTAACTGGACGGTGCCGGAAGGGGGCGGCGGGCCGACCTATCCAAATATGTAATCGGACTTTCCGGCGACCTTGGCAGCTCAAGGCGACCGGCGAGCCGAATCAAAAAAACAAGAGAACAGCACAGCAATTTTCGTTTCGTTTCAATCGGAGTTCAAAGGAGGTTTCATGTCCAAAGACAGTATCCAGGCAAGAATTCGGGCCAACCCGAAATTCGCCGAAATGGTTGGCAAGCGCACGCGCTTCGCGATCATCCTATCCCTCGTCGTGCTGGTGCCTTACTACACCTTCATGATGATTACCGCCTTCAATCCGGCCTTCCTCGCCCAACCGATCAGTGACGGCAGCGTCATCACCATCGGCTGGCCGATCGGCGTCGTCCTCGTCGTCGGCTCATGGCTGACCACCGGTATTTACATCCGCCGAGCCAATGGCGAATTCGATACGCTCAACGGGCAAATCCTCAAGGAGTCCGCCAAATGAAGCGTTCCGTCCTCGCTCTGTCCGCCGGCTCGCTGCTGGCCCTTTCGCTGGTTGCCGTGGCGGCGCCGGGCGCGCTTGAAGGCGCCCAGAAACAGCCAATCAACGTCAGCGCCATCGCCATGTTCATGGTTTTCGTCTTCGCCACACTGGGTATTACCTACTGGGCGTCGATGCGGACCAAGTCCACGTCCGACTTCTATACCGCCGGCGGTGGCATCACCGGTTTCCAGAACGGTCTGGCCATTGCCGGCGACTACATGTCGGCCGCGACACTGCTCGGCCTGACCTCGCTGGTTTACGCCAAGGGCTTCGATGGCTTTATCTACACCATCAGCTTCTTCGTCGGCTGGCCGATCATCCTGTTCCTGATGGCCGAACGGCTGCGCAATCTCGGTAAATTCACCTTTGCCGACATCGCCTCCTATCGCCTCGACCAGAATCGCATCCGTACTTTTGCCGCGTTTGGCTCGTTGACCGTCGTCTGCTTCTACCTGATCGTGCAAATGGTCGGCGCCGGCCAGTTGATCCAGCTGCTCTTCGGCCTCGAATACACCTACGCCGTGATCAGCGTCGGCTTGTTGATGATGGTCTATGTCACCTTCGGCGGCATGGTCGCCACGACCTGGGTACAGATCATCAAGGCCTGCCTGCTGCTCGGTGGCGGCTCGGCGCTGATGCTCCTTGCCTTCGCCAAGTTCGGTTTCTCTTTCGACGCCATGTTCACCCAGGCCGTCGCCGCGCATAAGGCTGGTATCAAGATCATGGCACCGGGCTCACTGATGGCTGATCCGGTTTCAGCCGTCTCGTTGTCGCTCGCCCTGCTCTTCGGTACTGCCGGTCTGCCGCACATCATGATGCGTTTCTTCACCGTGCCAAACGCCAAGGAAGCCCGCAAGTCGGTGTTCTACGCCACCGGCTTCATCGGCTTCTTCTTCCTCGTCGTGATCATTCTGGGCATCTCGTCCATCGTCATCGTTGGTCAGGATCCGCAGTTCTTTGAAGGCGGCGACATTGGCGGCAAATTGATCGGCGGCACCAACATGCCGGTCATGCATCTGGCCAAATCGGTCGGCGGCGACATCTTCCTCGGCTTCCTCTCTGCCGTGGCCTTCGCCACCATTCTCGCGGTCGTCTCGGGTTTGGCCCTGGCCGGTGCTTCTGCCATCGCCCATGACCTCTATGCCCGCGTGATCAAGAAGGGCACGGCGACCGGCGCTCAGGAAATGCGCGTCACCAAGATCGCCACCGTCGGTATCGGCATCGTCGCCATTCTGCTCGGCCTGCTCTTCAAGGATCAGAACATCGCCTTCCTCGTAGCGCTGACCTTCGGCGTCGCGGCTTCGGTCAACTTCCCGATCCTGATTCTTTCCATGTACTGGAAAGGTCTGACCACCCGTGGCGCACTCTGGGGCGGCATTGCCGGCCTGGTTTCCGCCGTCGGCCTGGTCATCCTGTCGCCGGCCGTCTGGGTCAAGGTGCTGGGCAACGCCCAAGCCATCTTCCCCTACGACCACCCGGCCATCATCTCGATGACGACTGCTTTCTTCGTCACCTGGATACTCTCCGTGACCGACAAGAGCGCCCGCGCTGTCAAGGAGGCCGAAGCCTTCGAAGAGCAGTACATCCGCGCTCAAACCGGTCTCGGTGCCTCTGCCGCATCGGAGCATTAATCAACTCTGCGGGTGAGACTTCGGCGGGCAGCAATGCCGTCGTCTCCATCCTTCAGGGGCCTTCGGGCCCCTTTTTTTATTTCTTCCGTCGTCCTTCAAATCCACTCAGCGCAAAATCCAGATCCCCCGCCGGATACAAATTCGGGAACAGTGTGCCCAGCGCCTTCACCGGGAAGGCCGCCCGCAGCTTGCCACGGGGGGAGTCAGAGGTGAGAAACCCCTCCGCCAGCAACTTGCCCAGCACATCGCGCGCCGTTCGCTCGGGTAATCCGGTAATGCGCCCGGCCGCCATGCGATCCAGTTCTCCTTCGCGGAATGCGGCGATGTAGAGGTAGGCGGATTCTGCCTTGAGATCGAGGCGAATATTTCCAAAGTAGTGTTTGCACCGGGTTTCGAAATCACCAAGGGCGAACAAGCCTTCCATGAAACGGGCCTGATCAATCCCGGTTTCGAGAGCGTAGCCGCAAAATTCGGCAAGCCGCTTTTCGGAAAGGTTGCCGCGGCCATCAAGATCGCCATGACGCGGTTCATCGGCATGTGCCAGCGCTGCCTTGTAGCGCCCCTGTGTTTTGGCAAACCCACGCGAGAAGGACCAAAGCCCGGCCTTGTTCAGTTTGCAGTCGCGCAGCATGGCATCCAGAAAAATACGTGCGACCCGACCATTGCCGTCGGAAAAAGGGTGAATCCAGACCAGGCGATGATGTGCTGCGACCGTAGCGATGATGGCATTGAGGCGGCCGATGCCGCTTTTTTGCGCCGCTTCGAGTCGAGGCCCATAGGTTTTTGCAAAATGCTGCAGAAATATTTCGAGTCGCTGCCAACCCGGCGCGATATGACGACCAACACTCACGTCGCGGGTTCGGAATGCGCCAGCCGCCATCCGGCTGCCATCGCTCAAGGTCAGCATCTCTTCGGGAAGCAGGGCGCAGAACCGGCGATGGACTGCCAGTAAAAATGGAGAAATTGTCGCTGCATCAAGTTTCTGGCCGCGCGCCCACTGATCCGCTTCAATGTGGGCCAGTGCGAGGCTATCCAATTTGTCAGGGGCTTCCCGTTTGCTGGCTGCGGCCTGCAGTGCTTTTTCGATATCGACAGGCAAGGTGTGGTGCCCTTCGATCAGGTTGGAGTAGTAGCAGTTCATGCCGCTGACCAATTCGGTCAGCCCTTGGGCGGTTGCCAGCGGAATTGCGGCGTCGAGTCTGCTGGATGCCTCGGCCAGTTCGGAGGCGAGCCCGATTAGCCCGGAATAGGGTGGGCGGTAGTCCGGAATGAGCAGTGGCTCCATCTGAACGGGGTCGTCGTACAGTTCCATAATACGTCCATATCTGCCGATGTATTCGCCGATTATAGTTCTTTTACATCAATGCGATACTTGAGTTATCGGCCGATTTCTGCCGATGTGGTTGCCGCATATTCGGCACAGGTAAGATTGGCTGCGCCTACCGGGCAGGGCGTGCATGCTTTTTTCTCCTGCCCACCGGTTAACCGCAGGAATAGGCTGTGCTAGCCTTGGTTGATTGAAGCCCGGATCAAATTCATGAATTTCGCGATTGTCGACCGTCATCTGTTTGCCGTGCTGGAAGGCGCCGGTCTTGGCGTCTGGCTGCATGAGCCGGCCACCGGCCGCGTTCTCTGGAGCGATTTTCTCTGCCGTCTGCTTGGCTATGCAAAGAGCGAAGCGCCAACCAGCCTTGTCGCCTGGATGGCGTTGGTCCACCCGGCGGATCGTCCGGCCGTACAGGCCGCTGTTACCGCCGTTGCGGCAGTGGCTTCCACCCCGCCGGCCCTTGAGATCCGGATTCGTAGCCAGAACGGAGCATGGTCCGCGGTCTGTTTGCGCCGCAGCCCGCTGACGAGCGGAAGTGACGAAGCTGGCGCGCACACCCTCGGCACCCTTACCCCGATCTCCCACTCAACCAGCGCTGATAGCGATGCCGGGCAGGACGCAGAGCCGCGCTATCGGGTGGTCGAACAGGCGCTGCGCAACGAGTTGCAACTTACCAGCGAAATTATCGACTCGGCACCCGGTCTTTTTTACCTGCTCGATAAGTCCGGCCATTTTCTGCGCTGGAACAGGAATCTGGAAACGGTCAGCGGCTACGCTGGCGACGCCATTTCCCGAATGGAAGCGCGGGCGTTCTTTGAGCCAGACAGTCAGGCCCGGGTAAGCCAGGCCATCGAAGAAACCTTGGCCAAAGGGAAAAGTTCGCTGGAGGCGTCGTTGCTGACGCGGGACGGCCGGACGATCCCGCACTTCTTCACGGGGCGCAGTGTCATGCTCAATGACCAGCCATGCCTTATCGGCTTTGGCGTCGACATTGCCGAACAGAAACAAAGAGCCGCCGAACTTGCGTTGTACCGCAAACACCTGCTGAACATGGTCGAGGAGCGCACTCGGCAATTACAGCATAGCGAAGCCCGCATGCGCTCTATTCTCCAGGCCTCGCCGCTTGGGATCGGCGTTGTCGTCGACCGCCAGTTATGCGAAGTCAATGACGCGATGAGCACGATCACCGGTTATTCAGTCGAGGAAATGATCGGATACTCGGCGCGCCTTCTTTACCCGTCGGAAGCCGAATTCAGGCGTGTCGGTGAGGAAAGATACGCGCAAATGACCGCGGAGGGACGAGGTGTCATCGAAACAGTCTGGCGCCAGAAAACGGGTGCCCTGCGCCACGTTTTACTGGCTTCTGCCCTGATTGACCCAGGCAATCCCGCGCTCGGCAGCAGCTTTACCGCCTTCGACATCACTGAACGCAAACTCATCGAGCAAGCCCTGGCTGCCAACGAAAAATTCCTGCGTACCTTCACCGATGCCCTGCCCAGCATGGTGAGTCATTGGGACGCGGGCTTACGTTGTCGTTTTGCCAACCGCGCTTACCTCGAATGGTTTGGTAAAACACCTGAGCAAATGCAGGGCATGCCAATCCGGGAACTGCTCGGGGAAGAACTCTTCCGGCTCAATCAAGCGCATATTGAAGCGGTTCTCAGGGGCGAACATCGGCAGTTCGAGCGCAGCCTGAAAAAACCTTCCGGCGAAATGGGCCATCTTCTGATCGAGTACATCCCGGAGCGCGCTGGTGAGGAGATTATGGGCTTCTATGTCATGGTCACCGATGTCACCCTGGTCAAGCATGCCGAGGCGAAGCTGGCTGAGTCGCAGCAAGCGCTGCGCCAAATGCTGGTGCGCCAGGACCAGATTCGCGAGAGTGAACGCAAGCATCTCGCCCGCGAGCTGCATGACGAACTGGGCCAACTGCTGACCGGCATGCATTTCATGGTCTCGGCGCTGCAACTCACCGCAGATATGACGACCCGCCAGGTCAACAAGATCGGCCTGGAACTGGCAACCTACCTTGACCAGACTCAGGCCGTTGTCCGTCGGATTACCCGTGACCTGCATCCGGCGCAACTGGAACATGGCCTGCTGCCGGCCCTTGAGGTACTGGCCACGGAGTTCTGCCGCCGGAGCGGCATTGCCTGCCGGCTGACCCTGAGCGGCCCCGATCCCGAACTCGACGCGACCCAGTCCACATCGATCTTTCGTATCGTCCAGGAGTCGCTGACCAATGTCGCCCGCCATGCCCAGGCAAGCTCGGTCGCCGTGCACATCGAGTCGACAACCGGTTGTCTCAACCTCAAAATTACCGATGACGGTCAGGGCTTCGATCTGGCCGCGCTCGCCTCCGACGGCCAATCGTTTGGTCTGATCAGCATGCAGGAACGTACCGCCCAGCTCGGGGCGATGCTGAAGATCAACGCCGCCCCCGGTCAGGGAACAACGATTGCGGTCAACCTGCCAATTAAACGGAAAATAACCACGTGAAGAAAACCCGCCTCTGGATTGCCGATGACCACCTGATTGTGCGCAAGGGCCTGGGTCATATTGTGGGCGCTTGCCCCGAGTTTGTCGTCGCCGGTGAAAGCGAAGACGGCGCCAGCATTCTCCGCGCTGTAGGGGAAAACGACTTTGACCTGCTCCTGCTTGATCTCTCGATGCCGGAGGGCGGCATTGGCCTGATCGCCCAGCTTCGCGCCGCCCGGCCGACGTTGCCGATCCTGGTACTCACCATGCACAGCGAACCGCATCTCGCTATCCGGGCCATCCAGGCCGGTGCCACGGGCTTTGTCACCAAGGATGCCGCTGCCGAAATTTTACTCGGGGCAATTCGCGTGGTCGCCGCAGGCGGACGCTTCATGGATCCGAAGCTCACCGAGGCCCTGCTTTTTGAGCGTCTCGGTAACCCGGAAACGCTACCGGAAACCCTTTCGCCGCGTGAGCGTTCCATTCTGGAACATCTCGCCCAGGGCGTCAGCATCAAGGAGATCGCCGAGCAGTTCGGGCGCAGCGCCAAGACGGTCAGCGTTCAGAAAAGTCGCCTGATGCGCAAGCTAAAACTACAGAATAATGCCGAACTGTTCGATTACGCCAAACGCCACGGCTTTGGTCATTTGTAAGGACTGGCAAGGGAAAGCAGATACGCTATTACATTAGTAATAGACTGCTTGATATAAGGCTACCCTTACATTAGAGTGGGATCATTACAATAAGCAGTAGGGCTTCAAAGCCATGACTACCGACTGGCGATTCAAACATTTGCTCGCTAGATCACGGGTTGGCACGGCTCTTTCGAGCACCGTCCGCCATCTGCCGCTGATCGTCGCCGGCCTTGCTTTGCTCGCCTTTGGCCTGCACGGCTACCCGGGTGAGAGCGCAGCGGCCATTGGCCTGATTGTCCTGACCAGCTTTGGCGCCCAACTCTGGCTGCGCCGCACGGCGGCCTGCCCGACAGCTCTTTTCAACGCCGATGCCTCGCCGGGTCAGGGCGAAGAACTGACCCACGCCATCATCGACTCGCTGGGCCACGCCGTCGTGGTGGTCGATGTCAATGGCACCATCTGCCACACCAATCGCGCCTGGCAGGAGTTTGCCGCAGCCAACGGCGGCGACGCGGCAACCCTGACTGGTCGCGGCATCAATTATCTGGCGGTATGCGGCCGAGCCGCCCATTCAGAGAGTCAGGCCGCGGCAGCGCGCCGGGGTATTGAAGGCGTTCTGGATGGTAGTAACCCTTTTTTCTCACTGGAATATCCTTGTCACGCGCCGCAGCAGGAGCGCTGGTTCAACATGCTGGTGACGCCGCTGGCCAATGGCCACGGGGCGGTGATCAGCCATATCGATATTTCCGGGCGCAAGGCGACTGAGGCCGCGGTTGAGCTTGACCGGGAGCAACAATCGATACTCCGCAGTCTGATCGAAACGACCGTCTCCGGCGCCTCCCTGGAGGAGACGCTGCAAGGCTGCCTGGATCAATTACTGGACATTCCCTGGCTTGCCATCGAACCCCGGGGCGGCATTCATCTGGCTGCCGCCGACAATGCGGGGCTGGTGCTGAGCGTCTCTCGCAACCTGCCGCCCGGCGTACTTTCTCACTGCCATCATCTGCCTCTGGGTCGCTGCCTCTGTGGTCGTGCCGCGGCCAGTCGCAAGGTGGTCTTCGCCAGCCACGTCGATACCAGCCACGAGATCGCCTACACGGATATTTCCGATCATGGCCACTATTGCCTGCCATTGCTGGTCATGGATGAAATGCTCGGCGTCCTGCTTCTCTATCTCCCTGCCGGCAGCCGGCGCAATCCTGCCGTAGAAAAATTCCTCAGCACGGCTGCCGAGATTCTCGCTACCTATATCAAGCGCAAACGGACGGAAGAAACGCTGGCCAAACTATCGCTGGCGGTTGAACAAAGCTCAAACGCCATCGTCATTACCAATATGGCGGCGGAGATTGAGTTTGTTAACGATGCCTTCTGCAAAATTACTGGTTACCGCCCGGAAGAGGTCAAAGGACGTAACCCCAGCCTGCTCAAATCGGGAGAAACTTCGCCCGAAACCTTCGCCATTCTTTGGGAGATGCTAAAGGCGGGAAAGTCGTGGCGCGGCGAGGTCATCAACCGACGCAAGGATGGCAGCGCTTTTACGGCATATCAGACGATTTCGCCGCTACGGCAGAGCGACGGCAAGATCAGCCATTACGTCTCGCTTTTTGAAGACGTCACCGCACAAAAACGCAGCCTGGACGAACTCGAGCAGTATCGCCACCATCTGGAAGCGCTTGTTCGCCAGCGCACCCTGGAGCTGGAAAAGCTCAACCAGACGCTGGTTGCCAAAGAGAATTTCATCCATACGATTGCCGACAATGTGCCGGCGATGGTGAGTTACTGGGATATCGACCTGCGTTGCTGTTTTGCCAATGCCGCCTACTTGGTCTGGTTCAACAAACAGCCGGAGGAGATGATCGGTATCAGTGTGCAGGAATTGCTCGGGGATGCGTTGTACCAAAAAAGCGTGCCTTTTCTGCGCGCGGCATTGCGGGGTGAATGCCAGGAATTTGAACGCTCTTCAAGCAAAGCTGATGGTTCGCTCGCTTACAACCTGGTGACCTATATCCCGGACCTGGTCGACGGCCGGGTACAGGGTATTTATCTGTTTGCCACTGATATTACCGCCCTGAAAGAAACCCAGCTGAACCTTGCCATTCGCAGTGCCGATCTGGAGCGGGCACAGGGTATTTCCCATCTCGGCAGTTGGCATCTGGATGTCAGGCAGGACAAGCTCTCCTGGTCAAACGAGAGTTATCGTATTTTCGGTGTCGCTCCTGGCACCCCAATGACGTTCGCCGGATTTGTCGAATGCATCCACCCGGAAGACCGGGTGCGGGTACTCGGTGCCTGGCAAGCCGCGCAAGGCGGCCAGCCTTACGATATCGAACATCGAGTGGTCGCCAATGGTGAAATCAAGTGGGTGCGCGAGCGGGCTGAACTGATTTTCGCTGCAAGCGGCGAGGTGATCGCGGCGCACGGTGTCGTTCAGGACATTAACGAAATCAAGAATGCGGAACATGCAACGCTGAGTGCGCTGGCCGAAGCCAAACGTCTGGCCCTGGCCAAGAGCGACTTTCTCGCCAACATGAGCCACGAGATCCGGACGCCGATGAATGCCGTGCTCGGTCTGGCGCAAACCGGTGTCCGCGACAACGTGGGGCGCAAGGCGCAGATCAATTTCCAGCGCATTCTCGATTCGGGCAAGCATCTGCTCAGCGTGGTCAATGACATTCTCGACTATTCAAAAATTGAATCGGGAAAACTGACCGTCGAGCAAGTGCCTTTCAATCTTGGCGAGACAATTGACCGGGCGGTCGATCTCACGGCCGAGCGGGCGTACAGCAAGGGTTTGCTGTTCCGGGTGAGCGAGGCGCCGGATCTGCCACGGGAGGTATCAGGCGATGCGACGCGGTTGAACCAGGTGCTGCTTAATCTGCTCTCGAATGCGATCAAGTTCACCGAGCGCGGTATCGTCAGCCTCTTTGTCGCTCGCGCCGGGACAGAGATTATCTTCCGGGTCAGCGATAGCGGCATCGGCATGAGCGAGGAGCAGATTGGCCGCTTGTTTACCCCGTTTGAACAGGCCGATCCTTCCACCACGCGGCGCTTTGGCGGCACCGGGCTGGGCCTCGCCATCAGCGCCCGGCTGGTCGAGGCCATGGGCGGCAGGATGGTGGTTGAAAGCCGGCCCGGGGTCGGTTCGTCGTTCGAGTTGCATCTGCCGATTGCCACGCTGGAAAGTTCCGAGGCAATGCTGCCCAGGCATTACCGCCGGGTTCGGCTGGCGGGACTGAGCAACGTCGAAAGCGGCTGGCTGGCGGAAGATCTGAAGACGTACGGGATCGCCGTTGAAAATACCGAGATTTCGGCGGCATATTTGTCACCCTTGCCTGATCTGCTGCTGTTTTGCGAAGCAGCGCTCGAAAGCAATTGCATCACCCCGCCGCCGGGCTCGCTGCGGCCCATCATCCTCACCACACCCGGGGCGCAGACCGAACGGCCATGTGCGCTGAGTGACCATGGGCTGACGATCCAGCGTCCGTTGCGCCTGCGTCATCTGCTCGGTGATCTTGAGCCTCAGCCGTCGAGTCACAGCGATGTTCCATCGGTGGCGCGCCTGATCGGGGTCAGCATTCTGGCTGCCGATGACAACGAATTGAATCGGGTCGTCCTGGATGACATTCTGAACAATGAAGGCGCCCGGGTAACGTTTGTGGTGAATGGCCAGGAGGCGGTCGATCAGGTCAAAGACCAGCCGCGGGCCTTCGACCTGGTGTTGATGGATATTCAAATGCCGGTGATGGATGGTCATGAGGCGACTCGGCGCATTCATGAAATAACGCCGGCGCTGCCGGTCATTGGCCTGACTGCCCATGCCCTGGGTGAAGAGCGCGATAAATGTCTCGCTGCCGGCATGGTCGAGCACATCACCAAGCCGATCGATATCGACCATCTGGTGGTCACGATCCTCCGTTACCTGAGCAAAAAAGAGGCTGTTTTGGCGGTTGACCGCAGCAATCATCAGCGGCTGCCTTGCCCGAGCTCGCTGGCGCCTATTAACTGGTCGGCGCTGGCCGAGCGCTTTAACCACCGCCAGGCTTTCATCAAGAAATTACTGGTCACCGTCAGGCAATCACTGGCCGAGACTCCCGCCAAATTACGTGATGCCGTCAATCAAGAGGATTTCGAGACGCTGGCTTTCTTGGCGCATGCCCTGAAAGGAGCCAGTGGCAATATCAGCGCGGATACGCTTTTTGAACTGGCCCGCCAGACGGAAGACAGCGCCCGCCATGCACGCCCGGAGGCGCTGCTGCTGGCGATGCAAGCCGCCAATGCCCTTGAGGAAATACTCCGTGCCCTGAATGATGAGGGTTTGCCTAACGAGCTCGATGCGCTCTTGAAATGCCACGAATGAATGCCCTGTTCGCACTGCTGAATCGCCTGAGTGTCCGTAACCGGATCTGGGGCATTGTCGCCATTCTGATCGGCAGCACCGTGTTGAGCAGCGCCATCGACATGGTGATGCTGCGTGATGCCTTGCGCCAGGAAGGCGCCGAAGCTCTGGCCGCCCACGCCTTCCATCTGCATGAAGATGGTGTGGTCGGGCAGGCCTTCGGGTCGATGGCGGATCAGCTCGCCCGACAGCATCGCGCCGACGGTGCGGTTGACGTTGCGCGTCTCGTCCATGAACTGGACCTTCTCGCCGCGCTCGATTGCCGGACG
>JAUYQT010000521.1 GCA_030697085.1 Azonexus sp.
GCGGCGATGGCGGCGATGGCGGCGATCGTGTGCTTGACGGTAAACTTTCTTGACATGGTGAAACTCCTCACGACTCAGTAAACAAGCGCCTGTACAATCGATTCTGCTTGTCTTGGCCCGAGGCTGCGGACCATGACGCGATAGCAGCGAACATCCCCACCTGGGCTAAATCCCTGATTTTCACCGGTGGCTGAGGTTTGGCCGGCAGTAGAGTCACCACAGGGGGTGCAGACCAAATCCGTACTGCATAGCCGATGAATGACATATTTGACCTCGTGGCCGCTTTCGGTGAGCGTTACTCGACCGTACTTGGTCCAGTCAAGACTTGCGGGATCACCATCGGTGAGCCGCATGTCTTGACTGGCGTAATAACCGCTGGCTTCGTCGTCGGTCTCGAAATTGCGCGCAGGGTTAGCGAGCCATTCGATTGCGGTTTCGATTCCCCTGTTGGTCATGGCTAACCCCTGCTGACGAAAGGCGATATTGCCGCTGACTGCGGTGCCGCTATCTACTGCGCGGTAAATGGCGATTGCGCCCAAGGTCATAATCACCATGGCAATTAAGGCAATAAAGAGCACCATGCCGCGTTGCCGGTTGGGAGCTGGATCAAGTATCGTGTTCATCGTTTGGCCCAAGTGGTGTTACGAATCGGGATCAGGGCTTCAGACACATGGTAGCGGTAGTGATCCCAGTCAGTGAGTGCCGAGACCCCAAGCGTGGTTTGTCCCTGCCAGGCCGGCGCGGTCTGTGTGATTGCAGTGCGTTCGTATTTCTGTGAGCGGGCGACCACGGCGATCCGGGCCAGACGCAATTGGGTGACTTGATCGGCTGTTGGTACACAGCCGACACCGCTACAAAGGCCTGCACGCCAAGTCTCGACAGTGCCATCTTCGTTGGTATCGAGGGCGAGCTCGGCACGCAGACCGACGATATCGCTGGCAACACTTTGCCACTCGCTCGTTTTGGTGCAGTCACGGGCGAAGACGTCGCAGATGGTAAGTTGTCCGTTCCTGACAGCGAACAGTGTGCTGTGTATTTCATCCGGCTGTCCGAGTGTGTAAAGTTTTCCAGATGAAAACGTCACCCCCAAGCCGCCCGGCTTGTTCCAAGTTGAATCGACTTTTGAGCACCCCTTATAAGAGTTGTTGTACTGGCCATTGTTATGGATGACGACGTCGGTATTGCTTCCAGGTTCGTTGCATTTAGGGTCACCGGGAAGTCCGGTGATTTCTGAAACGACACAATCCTCGCCCGCTTCGACGGCAATGACTAAGTCGCCGGTACGGAAGGCGTTACGATTCCCGACTTTGTAGTTCGCAGAGGCACCCGATTGTTGCTCAAAATCGATGCCGATACTTGCAACCCCGAGGTCTGACCCTGTGTAGTTGATCATGAGCACAT
>JAUYQT010000818.1 GCA_030697085.1 Azonexus sp.
CACTTTGGTAACCAATGGACAGGTGGCATCGAAGACCTTCAGACCGCGCGCCTCAGCTTCATCGCGGACTGCTTTGGAAACCCCGTGGGCACTGAAGATTACCGTGCTACCGGCGGGCACCTCCCGCAACTCTTCAATAAACACGGCGCCCTTGGCCCGCAAGTCATCACAGACAAATTTGTTGTGTACAACTTCGTGGCGGACATAAATCGGTGCGCCAAATTTTTCCAGAGCGCGCTCGACAATGGCGATAGCGCGTTCGACACCAGCACAAAAGCCGCGGGGATTGGCCAGGATGACTTGCATTTACATGATTCCGATAATTTCCACTTCGAAGCGGATCGCTTTCCCCGCCATCGGGTGATTAAAGTCGAACAAGGCATGCGTCGCATCAAGCTGACGCAGAAAGCCGGCGAATGTGCCACCGTTGGGCGCGGTGAATTCGACGACCGAATTCTCCTTGAGTTCCATTTCAGGCGGTAATCCAGCGCGGGAAATACGCTCGACCAGGCGATCATTGTGCTGACCAAACGCCTCATTAGGCTCAAGCTGAAAAACAAAACGCTCATGCGCCGGTAGGCCGATCAATACGGATTCGAGGTTTTCAGCGAGTTGACCACTGCCCATTTGCAGGGTTGCCGGACTCATGTCGAAGGTCGACAGGAATTCTTCGCCATCGAGCGCGGAAATCCGGTAATGCAGGGTCAGGTAGCTATCGGAACGCACGGTCATGTCTTTTTCTCCTCGGTTTTATCGCTTGCAGTTCCGCCAGAGGACGGCCTGCCGGTTGCGGTCAACTGCTCAAACACGAGCAAAATCGCGCCGACGGTAATCGCAGCATCCGCCACATTGAAGTCTGGCCAGTAGTACCCGGCAGCGTGCCATTGAATGAAATCAACCACCGCACCAAAACGAACGCGGTCAATGACGTTGCCGAGGGCGCCGCCCATGACCAACGTCAGCGCCAGTGAAAGCAGCCGCTTTTCAGGCGTTTTCCTTAATTCAAAGGCAATCCAGCCGGAAACTCCCAAGGCCAGCACCGTAAAAAACCAACGCTGCCAGCCGGACTGATCGGCCAGAAAACTGAATGCCGCCCCCGGGTTAAAGGTCAGCACCCAATTCCAGAAAGGGGCGAGGTAAATCACTTCGCCATAGTGAATATTTTCCAGTACCAACCACTTACTGAATTGATCAAGGACAACAACCAGCCCGGCCAACGCATACCAGCGCTTCACATCAGGCATGCGTGCGTGCCTCGCCTTCGCCATAAAGGTTGCTGACACAACGGCCACAGAGTGCCGGGTATTCGTCATTGCCCCCCACGTCTTCACGGACATGCCAGCAACGCTCGCATTTGCCGTGCTCCGAAGCCTGAGCGACCAGAGCTTCGCTGTCAGCTTTAACCAGCGTTGCCCTGGAGCAAATCAGCACAAATTTGAGATCGTCGCCCAACGAGGCCAGCAAGTCGTAGCGCTCATCATTGCAATGCACCTCAACCTCAGCCTGCAATGAGGAACCAATCTTGCCGGCTTCACGCAACGCTTCCAGGCGCTTGGTGACTTCAGCACGAAGACTCCGGATCTGCGACCATTTAGCCAGCAAATCGCCCTCGGCAGCCGGCCTGGGCAACTCGTGCCAAGTTTGAAACATGACCGATTGCGCGGTGTCTTTAGTCAGCAATAGCCAGACTTCTTCGGCGGTAAACGAAAGAATCGGCGCCATTAATTTGGTGAAGGCTTGCAGAATGTGCCAAAGGGCCGATTGCGCCGAGCGCCGGGCGGCAGAGTTCGGCGCCGTAGTGTACAGGCGGTCTTTCAGGATATCGAGATAGAAACCACCGAGGTCTTCCGAACAGAAGCCTTGCAGGGCCTGGACGACGCGGTGGAATTCGTAGCGGTCGTAATCGGCCTGGCAGCTTTCCTGCAATTCACGGGTCAGGGCCAGCGCGTAACGATCGATTTCCAGCCACTGATCGACCGGCAGCATGTCTTTACCGGCATCGAAATCCGCTGTATTGGCGAGCACGAAGCGCAAGGTATTGCGGATGCGGCGGTAGCCTTCGACGACGCGCTTGAGGATTTCATCGGAAATCGTCAGTTCACCGGAGTAATCGGTCGACGCCGTCCACAAGCGCAGGATTTCGGCGCCCATCTTGTCGGAAACCTGCTGCGGCGCGATGACGTTGCCCTTGGACTTGGACATCTTGTGGCCCTTGCCGTCGACCACGAAACCATGGGTCAGCAGCGCCTTGTACGGGGCACGGCCATCGATGGCGCAACCGGAAAGCAGCGAGGACTGGAACCAGCCGCGATGCTGGTCTGAGCCTTCAAGGTAGAGATCGGCCGGATAAGCCAGTTCGGCGGCATGCGAGCCGCGCAGGACATGCCAGTGCGTCGTGCCGGAATCGAACCAGACGTCGAGCGTATCCTTCATCTTGATGTACTGATCGGCCTCGGCGCCGAGCAGTTCGGCGGCATCGAGACTGAACCAGGCTTCGATACCAGCCTTTTCAACACGCTGCGCGACCTGCTCGATCAATTCGGCGGTGCGCGGGTGGGGCAGCGCCGTTTCCTTGTGCAGGAAGAAGGGAATCGGCACACCCCAGTTGCGCTGACGGGAGACGCACCAGTCCGGGCGCGTCTTCATCATCGCTTCCAGACGGGCGCGGCCCCAGGCCGGGAAAAACTGCGTTTCATCGACAGCGCGCTCGGCAATCCAGCGCAGGGTCGAAGCGTTCTCGTCCTTCTTGTGCTCCATGCCGATGAACCACTGCGTCGTGGCGCGGAAGATGATCGGTGTCTTGTGGCGCCAGCAATGCGGATAGCTGTGCTTGATTTTCTCGCATTTTAACAGTCGACCGCAGGATTCGAGTTCCTGCAACACCAGCGGATTGGCTTCCCAGACCGTCTTGCCGGCCAGTTCGCCGACCGACAAAGCCGGCGTGTTGCCAAGGAAGCGACCATCGTTACCGACCGGATTGTTGACCGGCAGGCCGTAACGCTTGCCAATCGTGAAGTCGTCGGCGCCATGCGCCGGTGCGGTGTGCACCAGGCCGGTACCGGCTTCGGTGGTGACGTGCGTACCGCAAATCATGGCGACATCGCGCGCCTGAAAGGGATGGCGAAGCAGAATCTGATCGAGCTTGTTGCCGGCGCAGGAAGCTACCGTTTCACCGCTCAACTCATAACGCTTAAGGCAGGCTTCAACCAGTTCGTGGACCAGAATCAGCGCACCCTTCTCGGTCTCGACCAAGTCGTAGGTCAACTCGGGATGCACGCTGACCGCTTCGTTGGCCGGCAACGTCCAGGGCGTCGTCGTCCAGATCACGGCAAAGGCCGGGCCGCGCAGATGGCTTAGACCGAAGGCGGTCGCCAGCTTTTCGGCATGATTTTCATGCACCGGGAAGGCAACGTCGATCGCTGGTGAAACTTTGTCCTCGTGCTCGACCTCGGCTTCAGCCAGCGCCGAACCACAATCCAGACACCAGTTGACCGGCTTCAGCCCTTGATAGAGGTAACCCTGCTCGAGAATCCTGCCGAGCACACGCATTTCGTCGGCCTCGGCCTTGAAACTCATGGTCAGGTAGGGATTGTTCCAATCGCCCAGCACGCCAAGACGAATGAAATCCTTTTTCTGCCGCTCGACCTGCTCGGCGGCGTAGGCGCGGGAAAGTTCGCGCACCTTGTCGGCGGCGATATTCTTGCCATGCAATTTCTCGATCTGATGCTCGATCGGCAGACCGTGACAATCCCAGCCCGGCACGTAAGGGGCATCGAAACCGGACAGCGTTTTTGAGCGGACGATAATGTCCTTCAAAATCTTGTTGACCGCATGACCGATGTGAATATCGCCGTTCGCATACGGCGGGCCGTCGTGCAGCACGAATTTCGGCCGGCCGGCGCAAACCTCGCGGATGCGCTGATAGAGCTTTTTTTCCTGCCACTGGCCGACCCATTGCGGCTCGCGCTTGGGCAAGTCGCCGCGCATCGGGAAAGCCGTATCCGGCAGGTTCAGGGTGTCTTTGTAATCAGCCATTTTGCGTGCTCACAGCTTGAAGAAGGCCCGGGCGGCAGCGGCATCAGCCGCGATCTGCGCCTTGAGGGCGTCCAAATTGGGGAAACGTTGTTCGCAACGCAGTTTATGCACGAAACGAACGGAAATATGCGCGCCATAAATGTCGCGATTGAAATCAAAAAGGTGCACTTCGAGTAAAGGCCGCGTCCCGCCGACTGTCGGCCGGATACCGAGATTGGCTACACCCGGCAGCGGCTTGTCGCCCAGGCCACTAACCTCGACAGCAAAAACACCGGTCATCGGCAAAGGGTTGTGCTTGATACGGATATTGGCCGTGGCAAAACCCAACTGGCGACCGATCTTGTCACCGTGCGCCACCCGACCGTCAATAACATAAGGCCGCCCAAGCAAACGCGCGGCGCGTTCCATCTCACCCGCCGCGAGGGCGGCCCGCACGGCGGAACTAGACACTCTTTCGCCGTCGACCGTCACGCTTTGCATCGCTTCGACGGTAAAACCAAAATGCGCCCCCGCCGCCTGCAGCAAGGCAAAATCACCGACCCGGCCGCGACCAAAGCGAAAATCATCACCAATAATCATATGCCGAACCTGCAAACTACGCACCAGAACTCGTTCTATGAATTCATCGGCCGACAGCGCGGCAAAGGTGGCATTAAAAGGACAGATCATCGCCTGAGTCGCGCCCGCATCAGCCAGCAGTTCGAGTTTTTCACGCAGCGTACTGAGGCGTGCCGGCGCTGATTCAGGGGCAAAAAACTCACGCGGATGCGGCTCGAAAGTCAGCACGCTCGGCACCAGCTTCAGTCGCCCCGCCGCTACAGTCAATTGTTCGATAAGAGCTGCGTGGCCAAGATGGACACCATCGAAATTTCCAATCGCAAGCGCAACCGGAAACGGGGCAGGACGCGAATAACCGCGAAAGACGCGCATGAGCTAAGTGGGGAAAAAAGCGTTGAATTATAACGGCCTAAGCGATCCGCCGGATATCTGAAATTTACCCATACCTCAACTTGAAAACATTCTCAAAACATCTATTTCGCTATAATCAGACGTCGCTTACGAACCCATTGTGACCACCGTTAATGCTTGATCTGATTAGTCACGTCGTCAAAATCTCAGCGCGCCGTGACCGCACGGAGATTAACTCGGCCATGGTTGACGCCCTGCTTGATCTTTTTCAGCCACAGCGCATCGACATTTATCGCTGTTATGCCGGCAAAAAGAAAACAGTTGTCTTCGCCTGCGCCGGATATGGGCCACAAGGGCAATTTCTTCGCAACGCCTACCTACCCGACCATCGTTACTGCCAGCCCATTGAGCGCGATCCTCTATTGAATCGCTGCCGCAAGGAGATGTCGGCGGTATTGGATTTGCTGGATGATGGATCGCATCGCATTGTTTTTCCCGTCACCAAGCTTAATGAACCGGTCTATCTGGTCGACCTCTCGCTTTCCGATGAGTTTTCCGCTAATCAGCGCGTCGCATTGATGGGCCTGATTGAATATTTCGGCAACCACATTGCCCTGCTCGACTACGGTGAGGCCGATACGCTGACCGGATTATCGAGCCGTAAAACCTTCGACAAGCACCTTTTCGAGCTCCTTGGCAAAGCCGCCACCGACAAAATAATGGGTGGCCTCAACGGCACAACGCCACACCGCCGCCAGGGCAGCAACGGGGTAATCGCCACTAGCCACTGGCTGGCCATTTGTGACATTGACCACTTCAAGCAGGTAAATGACAACTATGGCCACCTGATCGGCGACGAAGTGCTCATTATGCTGGCACAAGTCATGCGCCATTCATTCCGTTTTGACGATCAATTGTTCCGCTTTGGTGGCGAGGAGTTTGTCGCGCTGCTGCAACCCACCGATCAGGCCTCCGCTTTTGCGACCCTGGAGCGCTTCCGGACCGATGTCGAAAATGAAGTTTTCAGCCGCGTCGGCCATGTCACGATCAGTATCGGCTTCAGTTGCCTGCTCCCCAACGATACGCCGACCGATGCCATCGACCGCGCCGACGAAGCGCTCTACTACGCCAAGCGTCAAGGACGGAACCGGGTCGAGTGCTATGAAATACTGGTCGCCAACCAGCAACTTGCCGCCAAAGAAATCGCCAAAGGTGAAGTCGAGCTGTTTTAGCCTGAAATACACGAAACAAGCTCGTCAGACACTCCCACCCTCAGGCGTAGTGCGAGCGACCATGACTTTAGCGGAATATTCAGCTAAATGCCGCCAACCTCGATTTCGGGCCGGGCGGATGCTTGATGAAGTATTGCCGCACGCCACGCACGATCGCTTCTGCCAGTTTTTCCTGATACGCGTCATCATTGAGCCGGCGCTCTTCTTCCGGATTGGAAATAAAGGCGGTTTCGATCAGCGCCGAAGGAATATCCGGCGCCTTGAGCACGGCAAAACCGGCCTGCTCGACATGGTTTTTGTGCAGCGTATTGATCGTTCCCAGCTCGCCGAGCAAATATTTACCCAGCCGCAGGCTGTCATTGATCGTCGCGGTCTGCGACAGATCAAGCAAGGTACGGGCAAGGAAAAGATCCTTGGCGCCAATATTGACGCCACCAACCAGGTCTGACTCATTTTCACGCTGCGCCAACAAGCGCGCTTGCGTACTCGAGGCGCCCCGTTCCGAGAGCACGAAAACCGAGGAACCGCGAGCATCCGGCTTGATCCAGGCATCGGCATGAATGGACAGGAAAAGATCCGACTGAATACGGCGGGCTTTTTGTACGCGCATGTGCAGCGGCACGAAAAAGTCCCCGTCTCGCGTTAGAACCGCCCGCATATTGGGCTGAGCATCAATCCGCGCCTTCAGGCGGCGGGCGACCTCAAGTGTGACATTCTTTTCATATGACCCCCCCTTGCCAATGGCACCCGGATCTTCTCCGCCGTGACCTGGATCGAGCGTCACGGTGACCAGGCGGTCAACAATCGGTGTCGCCGATTTTTTGCTGGCATGAACCGACGGCGCCTCCGGCGTTTTTTCGGTCTTTGCCAAGCCGTCTTCCAGCGGCAACGCCTCAACGGCATCCTTGCGACCTTCAAGCAAGGCCATCAGCGGATCAGGAGGATTAAGCGGGTACACATCAAGCACCAAGCGGTGACCATATTCACCGGCCGGCGCCAGCGTGAAAACCTGCGGACTCACCTTCGATTTCAGTTCCATCACCAGACGCACAACACCCGGTTTGAAGCGCCCGGCACGCAGCACCTTGATATTGGGATCGTCCGCTGCCACCTTGTTGGCAAGACCTTCGAGCACGCTGTTGAATTCGACGCCTTCGATATCAACCACCAGTCGATCCGGATTTTCAATGACGAAATGCGTGTATTTGAGCGGCGCATCGTATTCCAGCGTCACCCTTGTGTAATCAGCCGATGGCCAGATACGCACGGCCAGCACCGACGGTAGCCTGGCCACGGCACCGGCCAGCGGTGAAACCGAGAGGATCAGCGCGGCGCCAGCGAAACGGAGCAGTTCCCTTCGCCCCAAGCGCTGATGAGTCCCTTTAAACATTGCATTCCTTCCGGTGAATCTGCCACGGCTTCGACAAAACGCCCGGAACCTGCATGCTGAAGGCGCAACCGCAGGTCAGGCGATGGAACGCAGCCATCCGCATGCTCTGGCCATTCGACCAGACAGACTGCAGTGTCGTTAAAGTATTCGCTAAAGCCCGCATCGAGAAACTCCTCGGGTGACTCAAAACGATAAAAATCAAAGTGATATAAGTATAAGCTCGAAATTACGTAAACTTCAACCAGAGAATAGGTCGGGCTTTTTACCGGGCCGACATAGCCCAACGCACGAATCAGGGCGCGTACCAGCGTCGTTTTACCCGTCCCCAAATCGCCTTCAAGAAAGATCACCCGGCCCGGTTGCAGCAATGGCGCCAAACTGCCGCCCAGTCGCTGGGTCGCGGCTTCATCAGGCAATTGAAAAACAGCGGTAACATCGGGGCTATGCACGATCAGAACTCCACGTTGGATTACACGACCCTCAAGGAAAAGATCCGCGAGGCCGGAAAAAAATTGGGTTTTGCCACCCTCGGCGTGGCCCGGGCCGACCCGGGTCAGGCGGTCGATGGCCTGCGCCAATGGCTCAGCGAAGGCTGTCACGGCGAGATGGATTATATGGCCCGCCATGCTGATTTACGCGCCGCCCCGCCATTGCTCCACCCGGGCACACTGACCGTGGTTTCTGCGGCGGTCGACTACCTGCCGCACCTGAAAACGGCCGACCAACCAGAGCAGGCGGCCATTTCGCGCTATGCCCAGGGGCGCGATTATCACAAGCTGATCCGCAACCGGCTGCAAAAGCTGGCCGATGCCATCGTCGAGATTGTCGGCCCATTCGGCTACCGGGTTTTCTCCGATTCCGCCCCCGTCATGGAAGTTGAGTTTGCCCGCCAGGCCGGCCTTGGCTGGCGCGGCAAACATAGCTTGCTGCTCTCGAAACAAGGCTCCTGGCGCTTTCTCGGCGAAATTTACACTGACCTGCCGTTGCCACCGGACGCGCCTATCGC
>JAUYQT010000726.1 GCA_030697085.1 Azonexus sp.
GGCGATACCGCGCAGCAGCGTCATGGCGGCGTGAGTGTGCAGGTTGACCAGGCCGGGAATCAGAATGTGTTCATCAAGTATGGTGTGTGCGTTTGCCTTGAAGCGAAGGCGCGCTTCGTTGGCCGGGAGCAGGGCGACGATTCGGCCGTGGTGAACGGCGACGGCGTGATTTTTTAGCACAATATCTGGGTCGACCGCAGCAATCCAGCGCGCTTCGATCAGCAGGTCGATATTTTCAGGTGTTGAGGTCATGGAAACGGGGGCGGCTCAATGTGGGTGCGTGTTAAAATAGCAAATTACGCTCAGTTCAACCAATAAAGTCATCGCGCAAGCGGTGCGAATGTGAGACATGGACCAATTCGCTAAAGAAACACTGCCGATCAGCCTCGAAGACGAGATGCGGCGTTCATATCTGGATTACGCGATGAGCGTGATCGTTGGCCGGGCACTACCGGATGCGCGTGATGGCCTGAAACCGGTACACCGCCGTGTTCTGTTCGCAATGCACGAGCTGAATAACGACTGGAACAAAGCTTACAAGAAATCGGCCCGTATCGTCGGCGATGTGATCGGTAAATATCACCCGCACGGTGACACTGCCGTCTATGACACCATCGTTCGCATGGCGCAGGATTTTTCGTTGCGCTACATGCTGGTGGATGGTCAGGGTAACTTCGGTTCAGTTGATGGCGACAACGCCGCGGCGATGCGTTATACCGAAGTGCGTATGGCCAAGATCGGCCACCAGCTGCTGGAAGATCTCGATAAGGAAACGGTCGATTTCGGGCCGAACTACGACGGTTCCGAGCATGAGCCGCTGGTTATGCCGGCGCGTATTCCCAATCTGCTGATTAACGGTTCGTCCGGTATCGCGGTCGGCATGGCGACCAATATCCCGCCGCATAACCTGAACGAAGTGGTCGCTGGCTGTTTGGCGCTGCTGGAAAATCCGGCGCTGACGATTGATGAGCTGATTGAATACATTCCCGCCCCTGATTTCCCGACCGCCGCGCTGATCTATGGCGTGATGGGCGTGCGCGAAGGTTACAAGACCGGTCGTGGCCGCGTCATCATGCGCGGTCGTACCCATATCGAGGATATGGAAAAGAGCAACAATCGTCAGGCCATCATCATTGACGAGATT
>JAUYQT010000750.1 GCA_030697085.1 Azonexus sp.
CAGACAGGTGGCCGAGCCGCGCTTTGTCATCATCGAGAAGGTGGTGGACGCCAACGGCGCCATGCTGGTCTGGGAATTCGGCTTCCGGGTAAAACTCTGGGGCAAGGGCGAAACGCAAGTCATGCGCGGTGTGTCGCACCTCAAATTCGACCCCGACGGCAAAGTCAATTACCACCGCGATTACTGGGATACCGGCGAAGAGCTATACATGAAACTGCCCGCCATCGGGACGTTAATGCGCGGACTGCGGCGGGTGCTGGCGGCTTGAGTCAAATTCGGCTGATTTTTGCGGTTGACCCCAGGGCCAGCAGTTGCTTTTATGGTCGCAGCATTGAGTAGTGACTGTACGGTTTTAGGTGTTCGCTGAAGGCGGACTGTGTGGTCATAAATTGATAGCGGCTATCCGCTAATTCCCACTTTCAAAGTTGGTCACACTCCGTCGTTGGCACGTTCGGCACGGCAGCTAGCGCGGATCGAAATTTTTCTGCAGACGCACGTTCGGCG
The DNA here is from genome assembly GCA_030697085.1 of Azonexus sp. Classification (GTDB taxonomy): domain Bacteria; phylum Pseudomonadota; class Gammaproteobacteria; order Burkholderiales; family Rhodocyclaceae; genus Azonexus. The sequence continues at coordinate 505 of JAUYQT010000750.1, forward strand.
CGTTCTGTCAGATAGCTTTCGGTGGTCAGCGCCGAAACTTTTTCGGCAACGGCGGAGGCGATGAACTGGTTCATCGAGACGTGATCCTGGCTGGCGATTTCTTTTGCCATCTTGTGCAGGGAGTCGGGCAGGCGAACGCTGAGTGTGCTCATGAGAGGTTCTCCAGAGAGTGCAAAAAATCACGCGGGCTTATCGCGCGGATGCCGAAGCTACTGGCGCGTTTAAAGTCATTCAAGTTCCAGGTGACGATCATGGCATTCGCTTTGACTGCAAGTTCCAGGACAAAATCGTCATCTGCATCCTTAAGTACTGGGCGCCAGAGGTAGAAAATCTTGTGGTGAATGGATTGGGCGCAAATGAAGTCGATGATGTCGTCGATTTGCTGTTCTGACAGTGCCAAGTGGCCTCGCTTCAGTACCGCCTCGTATTCGGCAACCAGTGGTGTAGAGACATGGCTGATAAAGCGCTTTTTTTCAATCATGGCCAAAAGACGGTAGGACGCCCCCTTGGATGACTTGAGTGCAGTTAACAAAACATTGGTATCGATGACGATATTTGGCTTCATTTTGGTATCTTAGGTAATACCGTTTCGCTCGTCAAGCAGATCAGAAATTCAAAGGGGTCTGACCCCTTTTATTTCTCGGACACCAGCAACATAACAAGCCAGGCGGCGAGATATTTCCAGAGGGGTGAACTGGTGAAGATAGAGGGCATGGGTCGCGGGTTGAAAACCGTAGTCTCTCCCTTGCTTCCCCGTCTTGTTGAATTCCGTATCACCCAGCCTCAGTCATAGTGATA
>JAUYQT010000795.1 GCA_030697085.1 Azonexus sp.
CTAAAAAGCGAGCAAAAAATTGAGAATGCATAGAAAAAACTTACCAGCCACGAATATTAATCCATCCGAAGACGCGCCGCGCTGCAACTCCTCATGCCTTTGCGCCAGAGTGAATGGCTAATTGTTATTCATGCGGAATCAATGCTCGGCTACTCGAACGTTACATTGAAATATCTACAACATAACTAATCAGGGAGATAAATGATGCGCTACAAGACATTTGAAGAGTTCCTCAACCAGGTGGCTAGCCGTAATCCGGGTCAGCCGGAGTTTTTACAGGCGGTGACCGAAGTTATCGAGAGTCTGTGGCCGTACATCACGCAACACCCGAAATATGCTGAACACGGGCTACTGGACCGTCTGGTCGAGCCGGAGCGGATCATCATGTTCCGTGTTTCCTGGGTTGATGATCGGGGTGAGGTCCAGGTTAATCGCGGCTACCGTATTCAGCACTCCTCGGCCATTGGCCCTTACAAAGGCGGTATCCGTTTCCACCCCTCGGTCAATCTGTCCATCCTCAAATTCCTGGCTTTCGAGCAGACTTTCAAGAATGCACTGACGACATTGCCGATGGGCGGAGGCAAGGGCGGTTCTGATTTTGATCCGAAGGGACGGAGTCCGGGCGAAATCATGCGTTTTTGTCAGGCTTTTGTCAGTGAACTTTTCCGTCACATTGGTTCCAACACCGATGTTCCGGCCGGTGATATTGGCGTCGGCGGTCGTGAAGTCGGTTTCATGGCGGGCATGATGAAAAAGCTTTCAAACCGTGCCGATTGTGTTTTCACCGGTAAAGGTCTGGCTTTTGGCGGCTCCTTGATTCGTCCCGAAGCCACCGGCTATGGGACGGTTTATTTTGCCGACGAAATGTTGAAGCGTGTCGGGAAATCATTCGACGGCATGCGCGTTTCTGTCTCCGGTTCGGGCAATGTTGCCCAGTACGCGGTTGAGAAAGCCATGCAACTCGGCGCCAGAGTGGTCACCGTTTCCGACTCCAGCGGCACCGTGGTTGATGAGGCGGGCTTCACGCCGGAAAAACTGGCTGAACTTATGGAAGTTAAGAACCATCTTTATGGTCGTGTCGATGCTTACGCTACGCGTATTGCGGGCACCCAATTTCTGCCAGGCGTTCGTCCGTGGTCTATTCCGGTCGACATTGCGCTGCCCTGTGCGACGCAGAATGAGCTCGATGAAAACGATGCGGCGACCCTGGTCAAGAACGGTGTGACCTGTGTTGCTGAAGGGGCCAACATGCCTTCGACGGCTGGTGCGGTCAGCGTCTTTGAAAAGGCTGGCGTTCTTTATGCGCCGGGCAAGGCGAGCAATGCGGGTGGGGTTGCGACCTCCGGTCTGGAAATGAGCCAGAACGCCATGCGTCTCTCTTGGCCACGTGAGGAAGTCGACGCTCGTTTGCACGAAATTATGTCCAGCATCCATCAGTCCTGCCTGAACTATGGCCAGGGGGTAGATGGCAAAGTCAGCTACGTTAACGGCGCCAATATTGCCGGTTTCGTCAAAGTGGCTGAAGCCATGCAGGCGCAAGGCGTCATTTAAAGGAAGCTCACGCAGCACAAGCGGGTCAGTTTTTGTGCTGCGTGAGAGGTAATGATTGGGCTTCGCCGAGGCAATCCCAGTTGGGTGAGCCCGGTTAGCTATTTAAGGAGTGCAGAATGTTTCCTGAATACCGCGAACTAATTTCCGAACTCAAGACGACGAATCGTTATTTTCTTAATTTGTTTGAGAAGCACAATGCGCTCGACCAAAAAATAAAAAATATTGAATCGCGGCTTGAGCCAGGCTCTCACGACGAAATTGAGACACTGAAACGGAAGAAACTGGCGATCAAGGATGATCTATACGATTTTCTGCAAAAATCGACCTTTCATCGGGAGGCGTAGAGCGCCTTTGCTTGATGATGAATCAAGCCGCTGCGAGACGATTGGCGGCGTGATTCCGGCGTTCTATGTGTTGGCCAAGGGATAGCGGCTCAGGCAAGGGTTGGAAGGGGGATGGCAAAGCTGCCGAGCAATCCTGCGGTCAACCGTGATTTCAGGCCAAAAATGCGCAAGTTGAAGTACGTTGTTGTGGCCGCGGAAATCATCTGCCGTGCCTGGCGCTAAGGTCATCCCGCCGGGAAAACCTTTTACAACGGCCAGAAGAGCGGAATTAGCAAACTGGCAAGCAACCAGGTCAGGATATTCATCGGGATCCCCAGGCGGGCAAAATCGCTGAAACGATAATTGCCGGCGCTGTACACCAGCGTGTTTGTCTGATAGCCGATTGGTGTGGCAAAACTGCAGCTGGCGGCGAACATGACGCCGACGACAAATGGTCGTGGATCGACGTTTAATTGCTGGGCGACGCCAATGACGATCGGGGTAAACAGCACGGCGATGGCGTTGTTGCTGATGAATTCAGTGGCGATCGAGGTGATCAGGATGATCAGCGAAAGCATCAACCAGGGCGACAAACCCTGGCCCAAGGTGACCAGTTGGTTGGCCAGCAATTCCGCCAAGCCAGAGCTGCGCATCGCGATGCTGATCGCCAGCATGCCAAAAATCAGCACCAGAATAGGCCACTCGATGGCTTTGTAGGCTTCGTCAGCGCGAATGCAGCCCGTTGCCACCACGGCGACGGCGCCGATTAGCGCCAGGCCTTCAATCGGCATGACCTCGAAAGCTGCCAGCAGCATGACACCGGTGATCGTAGCCAGGGCGATCCAGGCTTTATTCTGGCGGTTAGTGATATGTTTGCCGTCAGTGATGGCGAACAGGTCACCGTTTTCACAGAAGCGTTTGATCTGGGCCTGCGTACCTTCAACCAGCAGCACATCGCCAATCAGCAGTTGAAATTCATCGCCGATCTGCGAGAAAGAGGCATCGCGGCGGTGGACTGCAATCAAATGAATACCATAGCGTGCCAGTAGGTCGAGATCGCGAATCGGCCGAGCGACATAACGCGAGGTTTGCCCGACGATGGCTTCAACCATGACAACATCGCGGCGGCGCAGGGTTTCCAGGTCGTGATTGCTTAGGGACGGGGCTTGCAGGCCGACCAGGTCGGTGGTGCGCAAATCCATCATGGCGCTACTGCGGCTATGCACAACCAGTCGATCCCCCGCTTCAAGGCGCATTGAAGGCTGCGGATTGGCGATTTCGTCATCACCGCGAAAGAGGTTCAAAACCTCCATTTCACCCTGATTCAGGCGCGCTTCAACCAGCGTTTTGCCGACCAGATGCGAGTCTTCCGGTACAAACAGTTCAGTCATGAACAGGC
>JAUYQT010000840.1 GCA_030697085.1 Azonexus sp.
ATGTGCGCCATCGGCCGGGCGCTGATGGCCAAGCCGGAAATGATTTTGCTCGACGAACCGTCGATGGGGCTGGCGCCACAGATCGTCGAGGAAATTTTCGAGATCGTCAAAGACCTGAACAGCCGGGAAAACGTCAGCTTCCTGCTCGCCGAACAGAACACCATGGTCGCGCTGCGCTACGCCGACTTTGGCTACATTCTCGAAAATGGCCGGGTCGTGATGGAAGGCGATGCCGAAGAATTGAGGACCAATGAGGACGTCAAGGAGTTCTATCTCGGGCTGAGTTCGGGCGAGCGTAAATCGTTTAAAGACGTCAAACATTACCGGCGGCGTAAACGCTGGCTCTCCTGAGGTGGTCGCAGCGCGCCCTTCGGGCGGCGTTGTCAGCCGGCTTTTGCATAAAGCCCACGGCGTGGGCCTCCGCCTTGCCCTGAGTGGCAATTTTGCGCGCACGGGCTAACCCTCCCTCTGCTTAATCGCTTAAAACTTGAAGTTACTGCTGGCCTTGCGGTCAACCGGAAAAAACGGAGCAAAAAAATGAGCTTTTACGACCCGCTTGAAACCCGCGACCCGGCCGAGCGCGAGGCGGATTTAATGGACAAACTGGCGCGGCAGGTGGCGCACGCCAAGGAAACAACGCATTACTATTTTCAGGCACTAGCCGGGATTAATCCTTTCGAGTGCGCCACACGCGAGGCCTTGGCGAAACTACCGCTGACGCGCAAACGCGACCTGATCGAACTGCAGCAGAAATTTCCGCCTTTTGGTGGTTTGAACTCATTGCCGCGCCACAAGGCGAAGCGGGTTTTTGCCTCGCCCGGGCCGATCTACGAAATGCAGGGCAAGGACACTGATCCCTGGCGCATGGCGCGCGTCTTGTACGCCGCCGGTTTTCGCAATGGCGATCTGATTCACAACTGTTTCTCTTACCATTTCACCCCCGGCGCCTTTATTTTTGAAGGCGGCGCGCGCAAGCTGGGCTGTACAGTTTTTCCCGGCGGCACCGGGCAGACCGAGCAGCAGGTGCAGGCGATCACTAAATTGAAGCCGGAAGGCTACGTCGGCACACCGTCTTTTCTCCGCATCATTGTCGAAAAAGCTGAAGAACTCGGCGCTGATATCTCCTCGTTAGCCAAAGCCTGTGTCTCGGGCGAAGCGCTGCCCGGCGTAACGCGAGACTGGTTGAAAGCACGCGGCATTTCGGTACGCCAATGCTATGCAACGGCTGATATCGGCGCAATCGCCTACGAGACCGAGGCCGAAGAAGGTCTGGTCATTGAGGAGGAGTTACTCGTCGAAATCGTCCGTCCAGGCACCGGTGATCCGGTTGAGCCAGGTGAAGTCGGCGAAGTGGTCGTCACCACTTTCAATGCCGATTACCCACTGATCCGCTTCGCCACCGGTGACCTTTCGGCCATCATGCCCGGGCGTTCGTCTTGCGGACGGAGCAATCTCCGGCTCAAAGGCTGGCTCGGGCGAGCAGACCAAACGACCAAGATCAAAGGCATGTTCGTACATCCGGAACAGGTGGCAGATATTGCCCGGCGGCATCCGGAAATTCACCGCATGCGCCTGGTCGTCGACAACCCTGGCGGCCAGGATCGCATGGTGCTGCATTGCGAAATTGAGGCGGGTAAGGAAGCACTCGACAAATCAGTGATTGCCAGCCTGCGCGAAGTGACCAAATTGCGCGGCGAAGTGGCCTTTTCAGCCCCCGGGGGCTTGCCCAATGATGGCAAGGTGATCGAAGATAGCCGGGTCTATTGACCCGGGCTTTTTCATGCGCATCCTTCTTGTTGTTCTGGCCCTGCTGGCCACACCGGCGCTGGCGATTGAGCCCGTGCTGCGTCCTTCTGCCCGCTTGCTCTTCAAGCAGCCAGAACTGCTCCAGGCGGGCAGTTGTGTGGTTTACGAGGAGGGCGGTAGTGGCTGGATCGCCACCGAGCCGGTCTACTACCTGAAAGGTCAGATCGTTTCGGCTGAAATTCGCACCCGCCATCTCGGCAAATGCCCGCTGGTATCGGGCAAAAACATGGCGCAATACAGTCGCGAAGAATTCAATCGACACGCCAAAGCCTTCCCTTGCGTCGCGCCGGATGTACCGGAGCGTGACGAGCAGATCGGTATCGTCCGGGTGCGGGTCAACGATTGGGAAACGCCCTATGCCAAACGGACCGAAAACGCCGGCCGCTTGTACCGAGCCGCTTTCATCGACCAAGCATTGGCAAAAAACATGGAAATCGAACTCGAAGCCGACCTGCTCAGCGTTTGCGAGTAGCTGTTAGTTATTAGCTGTTAGTTATTAGCTGTTAGTTATTAGCTGTTAGTTATTAGCTGTTAGTTATTAGCTGTTAGTTATTAGCTGTTAGTTGCTAGTTGCTAGTTGCTAGTTGCTAGTTGCTAGTTGCTAGTTGCTAGTTGCTAGTTGCTAGTTGCTAACCACTAACCGCTAACCACTAACCACTAACCACTCCATTGGCGACTAGATGGCTAACTTCGGTCTCGGACAAACCCAGCCCTGACAGAATTTCGCGGCTATTTTCGCCCAATAGCGGCGGTGGATTCTGAATCGTCCCGGGCGTGCGTGACAGGCGCGGCGTGGGCGCCGGTTGGCGCACTCCGGCAATATCGACAAAAGCCTCCCGGGCCAGATTGTGCGGGTGCGACGGCGCTTCTCGCATGGTCAAAACTGGCCAGACGCAATCATCCGTGTGATCAAACAGGGCTGCCCAGTGAGCGCGAGTTTGCTGTTTGAATAGCTCGACAAGCCGTTGCTGCATCCTCGGCCAGCGCGTTGTGTCATATTGCGGGCCGGCGAAATCGGGGTCGTCGCCCAAGCCCAGGCGCTCGATGAAGGTGGCGTAAAACTGTGGTTCCAGTGGGCAAACGCTAATCCATTGAGCATCCGCGCATTCGTAAACGTCGTAAAACGGTGCGCTCGAATCAATTGCGCAGTGACCCTCCCACTCACCCAGCGCATCCAGGTTGAACAATCCATGCGCCAAAACGGCGGCGCCTTCACACATCGCGGCGTCAATCACCTGCCCTTTGCCACTACGTTGCGTTTCCAGCAAGGCGCAGGCAATGCCCCAGGCGAGCATCAATCCGCCACCGCCCATATCGCCAACCAGCGTTGGTGGCGCCCAAGGCGCACCGCCATGACGGCGCCCGGCATCGAGGACGCCGGCAATCGCCGCATAGTTGGCATCATGTCCGGCGCGCGCCGCGAGCGGACCGGTTTGCCCCCAGCCGGTCATCCGCCCATAAATCAGGCGCGGGTTCTGCTGCAGGCAAATCTCCGGACCAAAACCGAGGCGCTCCATGACGCCAGGGCGAAAGCCTTCAATCAGTACATCCGCTGCCGCAATCAGTTTAAAAACGACATCTTTGGCGGCCGGGTGCTTGAGGTCGATACAAAGTGAGCGCTTGCCACGATTCGCCACTGCTTTGCGTCCACCGCCAAACAACTGTGAGGCAAAAGTGCCGCCGGCACGCTCAAGCAGCGTCACCTCTGCGCCCATATCGGCGAGCAGCATGCCGCAAAAAGGGCCAGGGCCGATGCCGGCGAATTCGACTACTTTGATGCCAGCGAGTGGGCCGCGTGCTTTTGTTGACGATAAGTTTTGCATGATGATCCGAATCGAGGGTTGGATGGCTGCGGGTCGTGTATTGTCTGGCCCGATAAAACCACATTATCGGGCCACTTCCATACGGCCTGAAAGGCTTGATAGATTGCCGGCAAGCATGACGCCGACGAAGGCCTCAGGCACAACTGAGGTTGGCATACGAAAAAGCCGTCAAGGGAGCTTGCTCATGAACAAGAATATCGACGAACTGCTGCTACGAATTCACGAGCTACAGGATGAACTCGAGGCAGAGTACTGTCGGACACGCGATGAGTGGATGCAGAAGAAACAGGCGTTGGCTGATGAGTTCTTACGTCAGCAGCGCCGCTACAAGACCGGCCTGTTCCGCTACCTGCGGCATAGCCGCATCCTCGTTCTCCTGACGGCACCGCTCATCTACCTCGGCTGGATTCCTTTCCTGCTGATGGACGTCTTCGTCAGCGTTTATCAGACAATCTGCTTTCCGATCTACCGCATTCCCAAAGTACGACGTTCTGAATACATGATTTTCGATCGCCAGGACCTGCCCTACCTGAACATCATCGAAAAATTCAACTGTTTCTATTGCTCATACGGCAACGGTGTCGCGGCTTACACCCGGGAAGTGGCGGCCCGCACCGAACAATACTGGTGTCCGATCAAACACGCCCGGCGAATGAAAGCGGCGCATGAGTACTATCCGGATTTCTTCGATTATGGCGACGCCGAGGCCTTTCAGCAGGGACTTGAACGCCTGCGCCGGCAGACCGAAAAACAGATTCACACCAAGGATAAGGAAAGTACGAATGAATGATCGGGCCTGGCTATTTGTTTACGGATCATTGCTCAATAACCAGAGCGCCGCTCGCGTCCTCGGCCGACCAGCCGGGAGCTACGTCCCGTATTGCCTGAGGCGGGCATCCTTGCTCTGGTCGTCACCGCAAAAAGTACGTTTGCTCAGCGACCACAGTGTATTTGTTGCCTCATCCTTGAACATTGATCTCAACGCGGCTGACGACCGTTGCGCTCAGGGCGCCCTGCTGGAAGTAAGCAGCAACGAAATCGCCAATCTGCTGATCCGTGAAAATGGCTACAGCCTGATCAATATTGAAGAGCGCATGGCGGCGGAGTATCCCGGGCGGGCCTACGTGTTTGCCGATCTACGCAGCAATGCGCGCGAGACGGTTGTCATGCAGGCTTACCTTGAGCGCGTACTGGATGGCGCCAACTCGCAGGGCGAGGCATTTGAAACAGCCTACCGCCAAGGCTTGCCCGCGCCCAAGCACATCATTGAGGGCAACTTCGAGTTCTTCGACGCCGCCCATCAGCGCCTTGTTTGAAACTAAATTTACTGGAGACAAATAGATGTCGGAAGATCTGGTCAGCACGCTGGGGCTGATCGCCAACGCGGCGACAGCGATTGGGTTGTTTTTTACGGCGATTCAAGTCAGACAGGGGTCGCGCACCAGTCAGGGGCAGTTTCTACTGACGCTTGATCAGCAACTGTCGACATTTGACGACATTTACCTCCGTCTGCGCGCTTACCATGAAGCCGGCAAGGAGTGCGAAGCGCTGAATGCCGACGAGTTGCTTCGGGTGCGTGAATACATGGGGTTTCTCGAAATAATCGAGATTCTCATCGAGGGCAAGAGCATCTCCGAAGGCGATTTCAGGGCAATTTTCGGCCACCGGGTTGTCGCTTTGCGGAATAACCGCCAGGTACGGGAAGAGATTCTTGCCGCGGCACCGCACAAATGGGTCAAGTTCTCGGCCTTGAGCCAACGCATGAGCCAGTAAGCCAGTAAGCCAATAAGCCAGTTGGCGGTTGGCGGTTGGCAACTGGCCAAAACCCGGCCCGGCGTGGCGCCGGGCTTTTCTCTCAAGTCCGGCGCCCGAACAGACCTTTCACCGCCTCCTGCAAATCGGCGGGCAAAACGACAACCTTGGCATTGTCTTTTTCACCCATGCGTTCCAGCGCAGCAATGTATTTTTCACCCAGCATGTAAGACATCGGCCCGGTCTTGTCGCCAATCGCCGCCGTGATGCGGCGAATCGCTTCAGCCGAGGCTTCGGCCAGCATGACCTGGGAATTGGCATCGCGCTTGGCCGATTCGAGGCGCGCTTCAGCTTCCAGAATCGCCGCCTGCTTGGCGCCTTCGGCCCGGATCACCACGGCCTTGCGCTCGCGTTCGGCGGCGGCCTGCATTTCCATGGCCTTCTGCATCGACTGCGAAGGCTTGATATCCTGAATTTCGACCGATTTAACCGTCAAACCCCAGTCGACCGCCTCATCGGCAATACTTTCGCGCAGTCGTGTCTTGATCTTGTCGCGCGAGGAGAGCGCTTCATCGAGTTCCATTTCACCGACGATGGAACGCAGCGTCGTCATGATCAGGTTGCGGATCGCTTCGGAAAAGTCGGTGATGCCATAGACCGCCTTGACCGGATCGGTGACCTTGATGAAGGCTATGGCATTGGTCAGAATCACCGCATTGTCGCGGGTGATGACTTCCTGTTCCTGGACATCGAGAATGATGTCCTTGGTCACCAACTGGTAGGCCAGCTTGTCGATATAGGGAATCACAATATTCAGGCCGGGCTTCAGCGTGCCGTGATATTTCCCCAGACGTTCAACAATCCACTCCTCGCCCTGCGGCACGATGCGCACCCCCTTGGCAATGGTGATCACGGCAAAGACCAATAAGGCGACGACAACAACGAATCCAGCGTTCATATCCATGATCCAACCTCGCTAAGCCTTGCTGACTTTCAGATAACTACCTTCGACCGCCACCACTTTAACCCGCTCACCCGCCGCAATCGCGGCATCGGCCAGGCAGACCCATTCGTCAGAACCCAGCAGCGGTCGTTGAAAACGCACTTTACCGCGCTCGAACGGGGCAACCGCGCCGACCAACAAGCCGATTTCCCCCATCACCTCGCCTTCTGAC
>JAUYQT010000841.1 GCA_030697085.1 Azonexus sp.
GCATCTGGGTCGGCACCGGCATGCTGCCCTCGAACACCAAGGCGGCCCAGCGCAACGATGTGAACTATGTCGGCTCCTTCAGCGGCGCCATGGCCCAGTCGCCTTCCGACAGCAGCCCGGATGAAATGCTGCCCGGCGATCTGGAAACCGCCAAGCAGTTTGGTCAACGCGTTGCCACGGTGACCACAAAATTCAAAGGCTGACCGGGATCAAATAGCTGCCTCATCGAGCCAAGCTATAATCCGCCGCCCTCTGACCAGGGCGGCTTTTTATTGACTCTAAAACAGTGCCCAACGCACTGAAATGAGGCGAACCCCTCTTACACGCCTGATCGCTGACGACGATTATTTCAAAAGAATCAACACCTTGGGAAAAGACAAGTGCAACCAGGCCATTTATATGGCACAGCACAACTTTTGCTTGAGACTTAACGTTAGCCCAACTCAGATGCCTCAGATCATGGATACCGTGTATCAACTGGAAATCCCGAACCACCCTGAAAACCCGCCACCAGAAGGCACTCGCCGAATGATCGCCGGTGAGGAACGCGTTTTTTATGATGGCTACTGGATCAAAACCTATCCCGTACCAGCTGATTCGCTGGATGCCAAAAAGCGCCTGATCGAAGCGTTGACCCGGCGCCTGTTCAACCACACCGAACACGGCCTAAACGTTCCCGGCACTCGTCTGGGCGAAGCACGGAAAACCTATACCGAGGAAACCGACAGCGCTCGCCGCCGAGTCAAAGCCGCCATGCTGGCCGGCGCACTATTCAACCGGGCCACCGACATCTTCCGCAAACTGGTTGAATTGCAGAGTGAAGGTATCGAAATTCGCAGCGACGATGCCCTGATGCGTGAATGTGGCAATTGCCTGCTTGAAGCCATGGAGCTTGGGCGTTTCGTGCTGCATCGCAGCGGTGAAGAAGGTATCGACGAACTTTGGGGCGAACCTTTCCGGGCCTTCTCAATCCCGGTCGAGGACTTTTAAGAAAGTCGCTACATCAAGATTGGCCAGAGCATGCGTGACATCGACAAAATCGCCCAGGCGATGACCCTCAACTTCACCCAGATTCCCGCCTTTGCAAACATTGCCGCGCCGATTCTCGACTTTGCCACCGCCGCCAAGATCAAAGCCGAAACGCTACGCACCGACCCCGACATTTTTGACCTCTGGGCCTTGCTCGTCACCGCTGCCGAACGCCTGGCCAACTTTGCACCACAACCGCATCCGGCACTAATCAGCAATACTGCAGTCCTCCAACACAGCCTTTCAGACGGATTACAACTAATCCGCAATGGCCGCGACCTGGTCTTTTACATCGCCCGCGCCCGCACCCCCATGCCAAAAAGTACCCGTGAATACATCGAGCGTTGCGAAACCTACCTATCGACCGGCCGCTCGCCAATGACGCCAGCGCCGTTACCCGCCTGAGCCAAAATTTCACAAATATTCGGACTACGCCCGACGCAAACAACCCGTAGCATTTGCACCATTACTCGACACTCGATACGTCGTCCAAGACAACGAAAATCAAGCAGGTGGAATTGGCAACAACTGCCAACCCACAGCCATAAAAGCAATCGTTGGCCCAAAGAACATGAAATAACGACTAGCCAAAACCAGTCCAATTCTTCCAGAAACTCATACCATTTAACTATCCCCATGAAGAATTTCGGCGTAATGGGGAGAAAAATAGTATGCTCAAAAAGCAGAAATAAACAAATCTATGACTTTAGACATAGACCATAATTCAAGGAGTAAAGCTATGGCACCAAACGGATTAAGTTTGCGCGGCAAACTGGTCACGATGACAATCGCAACGATTGCAGCACTCGTTGTTCTGTTCACCGTCTTGCTGATTAATGGCAAGAGTCAAATGCTTGGCGACCGTCAGGCGAAGGTGCGCAATCTGGTTGAAGTTGCCCATGCCACAATTGAGCATTTTGAAAAAGAGGCCAGCGCCGGCCGCATGACGGTTGATGAAGCCAAACAAGCAGCCATGAACACCGTGCGCAATATGCGCTACGACAAAACTGAGTACTTCTGGATCCATGACCTGAACGATCTGATGGTCATGCATCCGATCAAGCCAGCCCTTGACGGGCAGAAGCTCGATCAGATGAAAGACAAGAATGGCAAGCATTTTTTTGTTGAGTTCAACAACGTAGTCAAGGCACAGGGTGCAGGCTTTGTTGATTACCTCTGGCCCAAACCAGGCGCCCAGGAAGATGTGCCGAAGATCTCCTTCGTCATGGGTTTCAAACCGTGGAGCTGGGTAGTCGGTTCCGGTATTTACATTGATGATGTCGAGGAAAAATTTCAGGCCGACGCCATCAAATTATTGCTTTGGGGCCTTGGCATCGGCGGCTTCATCGGCGTTTCCCTGCTCCTCGTTTCCCGCAACATTATCCACACACTGGGTGGTGATCCTGCGATGGCATCGGCCATTACCAAGCGTATTGCCGCGGGCGACCTGGCCACACCCATTGATTGCGCCGCTGGTGACAAAGACAGCCTGCTCGCCAATATCAGCACCATGCAGGACACACTACGCCGGATGATTGCCAGCATCATCGGCAACGCAGAACAAGTGGCCAATGCCGCCGGCCAATTAATGAGTGCATCAGAAGAGGTTGCTGATCGGGCACGCAAACAAAGCGATGCAGCATCATCGATGGCGGCTTCGGTCGAAGAAATGGCGGTCAGCATTGATCAGGTTCGCGACAACGCCCAGGAAGCGCATGGCATCTCACAGGAGGCCGGCGCCATTTCCGAAGAAGGTGCCGGCGTCATTCACAACGCCGCAACCGAAATGCGGAAAATTTCCGAAGCCGTTCAAGCCTCTTCGACGATCGTTGAAGACCTCGGGCGCCAGTCCGACAAGATCACCTCCATCGTTAACACCATCAAGGAAATTGCTGACCAAACCAATCTGCTGGCGCTGAATGCGGCCATTGAAGCAGCGCGAGCCGGTGAACAAGGTCGCGGCTTTGCCGTCGTGGCCGATGAAGTCCGCAAGCTGGCCGAACGTACGACGCTATCAACCGCTGAAATTGCCAGCATGGTTTCGACCATTCAGAATGGCACGCGTAGCGCGGTTTCCAGCATGCAGGCCGGGGTAACACAGGTCAGTCACGGCGTCGAATTGGCGAATCAAGCCGGTGATTCAATCAACCGAATTCGTGATGGCGCCGAGCGGGTAACACATGTGGTTAACGGCATCTCTGATTCGATCTGCGAGCAAAGCACCGCTAGTAATGAAATTGCCAAACAACTCGAAACGATTGCCCAGATGTCGGAAGAAAGTGCGGTTGCCGTGACGCACACAGCCGATGCGGCGCGCCACTTGCAGTCGCTGTCTGCTTCACTGCATCAGGCAGTGGCACAGTTCAAGACCTGATCAATCTGATCGGACTTTGACCCAATAAGGAGGCTGCGGCCTCCTTATTTTGTTGACGCCCTATGCCAGCGCAAGGCGGCTGAATCGTCGGCATCACGGGCATCAACCCAACGGGCGCCTTCTGCCGTCGCTTCGCGCTTCCAGAACGGGGCGCGGGTTTTGAGGTAATCCATGATGAATTCGCAGGCAGCAAACGCTTCGCCGCGATGAGAACTGGTGACGGCCACCAGCACGATCTGGTCGCAGGGTTTGAGCGGGCCAACGCGGTGAATCACCAGCGCGTTGTAAATTTCCCAGCGGCCTTTGGCTTCGGCAACGATGGCCTCCAGCGCCTTTTCCGTCATGCCCGGATAGTGTTCCAGCGTCATTTCAGAAACGCCGGCGCCATCGTTCATGTCGCGTACCAGCCCGACAAAGCTGGCCAGCGCGCCGACACGCGGGTCGCCGGCTCGGACTGCGGTCAACTCG